>CAZKQK010000079.1:0-24548 GCA_964554865.1 uncultured Luteolibacter sp.
CGCGGACTCCCTGCCCGCCTTCCAGCACGCGGCGCTCAGCAGGGATCTGCCGACGGTGGGCACGGTTCTCGACGATTACCAGCTTTCCAGGTTTTTCGGAAAGCTGTTGTCCACCGATGGCGGAATGGTCAGTATTCCCAAACGTCGGGAAGCGATCGCTTCGTCAAAGAATCCGCGCGCACGGCGCAAGTCAGTACGGGCCCCGGAGGGCCTTCGCGGCAAGGAGGGGGTTGTCCAACTTCTCAAAGAGCGGGGAATTCCGCTCAAACTCACTTCCGATGGCCCATCCCGCCCCCCTAAGCGCGGGGACCGTAAGGAGGCGGAATCGGGCACAGGGCTGAGCGCCTCGGAAACAAAAGGCAGGAGCACCCAGGACACGGAAGTCACGAGCAGAAACCCGATCCTCTGGGCGGCACTCTGCCTGCTTGCCGTGCTGGGGATAACGGCGCTCCGGAGATTGAAAAAACGACGGGCTGTCGAACCTGTTTGAGTATGCGTTTGGCACCGGCCCCGCCGGGAACACTCCCGCCGTTTTCCGCGCCGCCCCCCTTCAGCCGATTCCGCATTGATTGTGCTGGCCTTGGAATGGGCGGGACGCGAATCTGGGCGCGAGCATGATTCTCGCCACATTCTCCGCCACCCAGATCGCGATCGGACTTCTGCAAGTGCTCGGATCGCTGGGGGTTTTCCTGTTTGGAATGAAAATCCTGTCCGAGGCGGTGCAGCGGCTGGCGGGCAAGCGGATGCGCCAGGCGCTTTCCGGGCTGACGGGAAACCGGTTCAGCGGGATTTTGACCGGGTTTGTCACGACCTCGCTGGTGCAGTCCTCCTCGGCGACGACGGTGCTGGTGGTGTCGTTTGTAAACGCGGGCCTGCTCACTCTGATCCAGTCGATCGGGGTGATCATGGGGGCGAATCTGGGCACGACGATCACGGCGTGGATCGTGGCGGTGGTGGGGAAATTCGATGTTGCGGACGTGGCGCTGCCGCTGATTGGCGTGGGGCTGCCCTTCGTTTTCATCGGCAAGGACAAGGGGCGGAGCTGGGGCGAGGCGCTGTTAGGCCTCGGCCTGGTGTTTTTCGGGCTGGGGCTGCTGAAGGATTCGGTGCCGGACGTGAGGATGCTGATGAAGGAGGATCCGGCGATGGCGGCAACGCTGGAGGCGGTCGTGACCTGGATGGGCGGCCGGGGTTTCGCATCGGTTCTCCTATATCTGTCGGGCGGGATCATCCTGACGCTGCTGGTGCAATCCTCTTCGGCGGCGATGGCGATCACGATGACCTGCGCGCTCAACGGCTGGCTGGGCGATGTGGGCGCGGATCCGGTGGGGGTTTTCCAGAACTCCGCGGCGATCGTTCTGGGCGAGAACATCGGCACCACGGTGACGGCATGGCTGGCGGCGCTGGGGGCCAACGTCCACGCCAGGCGGGCGGCGCGGGCGCACTTCGCCTTCAATGTGATCGGGGTCTGCTGGATGCTCGCCGTGTTCTATCCGTTCAGCCGGCTGTGCTGGTGGCTGGCGGGGATGCTTCCGGACAGCCTGCGGCAGGCCGATGACAGCATGGTGGGCTTTGAGGTGGCCTTCGCCACCGCCATTTTCCACTCGGCCTTCAATTTCGCGAACATTCTGGCGCTGGTGGCCTTCGTGCCGCATCTCGCGCGACTTGTCGAGTGGTGGGTCAGGGAAACGGAGGACGACGGGCAGGCCAACCGCCTTCAGTATCTTTCGAGCGGGCTGGTGGAACTCGGCGAGCTGAACATCGCCGAGGCGGAAAACGCCACACTCCGGATGTGCTCGATGACGCGGGCGATGTTCGACGGTTTCGCCGAGGTGTTGGCCAAGCCCGATATCGATTTGTCGGAGCGGGTGTCCGAGCTGAAGCGCATGGAGGACGAATGCGACCGCATGCTGGGAGAGATCACCTCCTATCTGATTCTTTGCTCGACGCATGAGATCAGGCGGGAAAACGCGCAGCGGATCGCCTCGATGCTGAGGGTGGTTTCCGAGTTCGAGGAGGCGACGGACCGGATCTACCGGCTGGTCAAGGTATTGCAGCGGAAGTATGCCCGGGGCCTGCGCTTTGTCGGCGAGCGTGAAAGCGAACTGCTGGGGTTGTGCGCCGAGGTTCGGAAGATCCTGGAGGCCAGCGAGACCTCGCTGGGCGGTGTGCCGCCTTCGTTGCTGGAGGAGACGCAGCGGACCGAGGATCGCATCGACTCCCTGCGCAAGGCCCACAACAAGGAGGCGATGAAACGCATGCAGTCCGGGGCTGACGTGATGGTGGAAATGATGTACACGGAGTTGAACAACCACCTCGAGGCGGTGGGCAACCACGCGCTCAACATCGTCCAGAACGGATCGCCCGCGTGATGTTGGCGCCGCGGGACATGTTCACTTGTCCGGCTGATAGAAGGGCGTCATCACCTCCAGCACCTTCTCCAGCAGTTCCGCCTCGGTGAGCTTGCCGGTGTGGCGGAAGGCGATTTCCCCGCCGGGTTTCACCAGGATGGTGTGCGGCTGCGGGCCTTTCCACTCCGGGTCGAGCGCCTGGATGAGCGAGTCCATGGAAGGCTCGGTAAAGAGATGGTTGTTGGTGGAGCGGCCTTCGGCGCGCAGGCCGGTGGCAAGGTGTGGCGGGAGACCGGCGCGGAAGCGTTTCAGAAACGCCTCGGCCTTGCCCTTGTCCGCGGGGAGATCGGTGGAAACGGTGACCAGTTCGAAGGGCCTCATGCCCATGCGGCGGGCCACGCTCACCAGCGCGGGAAACTCCTCGACGCATGGGGCGCAGGTGGTGGACCAGACGTTGATCAGGCGGAATTTGTTGGATGCGTTCGCCCGCAGTTTGGCGACTCCGGCGGCATCGATCTCATCGATGGTCACCGGGATGTTCGCCCATTTTTCATCGTCCTTGATCACCTCGGTATTCTTCGAGCGCCATTTTGTCGAACAGCCGATGGGCGGGGTGGTCTCGACGGGCGCGGGCTTTCCCTCCAGGAGGGCGGCGACGGCGTTGCGGAGATCCGGTTTCTTGACATGTTCCTCGCCGGGGAAGCGGCAATCGTCGATCCAGCCCTTGTAGCGGAGCTTGCGGTCCCGGTCGAAGAGGAAGACGTGCGGAGTGGTCAGGCAACCGTATGCCATCGCGGTGCTTTGGGTTTCCCCGTCGTAGAGATAGGGAAAGGGGAATTCCTTGTCGCGGGCATGGAGTTTCATTTCCGGAAAGCTGTCACCGTGTTTCGAGTAGCCGAGTTCGTCCGGCCGCAGGGCTTCGGGGTGGTTCGGGTTGATGGCCACCACGCCGAGGCCCTTGTCCCGGTATTCCCGATAGAGCTTGATCAGCCGCGGCACGGCGGCGTTCGAGGTCGGGCAGTGGTTGGAGGTGAAAACGACGGCCAGCAGCTTCGGTTTCCCGAAGTCGGCCAGGGTCATGAACCTGTCATCGATGCCGATCAGCCTGAAGTCGGGCGCGGGATCGCCGATATTCAGTTCCTTGAAACCGGGCGGATTCTGGGCGGAGACGGCGCCGATGCCGGCGAGCAGGAAGGTGAGGAGGAGTTTCATGGGGTTTCGGGATGTTCCCGAACGCTACGCGACGGGAGCGGCCGAAGTTGCAAGGTCGCGTTTCACCTGTGGATCCCGGGAGCGGCCTGTGGTCAATCAGCGACCGGCGACTGGCGTTTGCCTGCGGTGATGTGGGGTGGTTTCAGATAGAGCGGTTGGGGCGGCGAGGCCTGCCATTCGGCGCGTGTGTTTTCATCCGCCGCCAGCCAGGCCCGCCACAATCCGGCGGCATTCGGATACTCAAGCGCGATTTCTCCCGCGCCCGGTCCGAAGCGGGCGGGGTCCTCGAAGGCGAATACCGGCATGCCGCGCTCCCTTGCGTCTTTCAGCGCGTGGCTGAGCCCGCCCGCATCGCACAAGGCCGGTGCCTCCACCAACCGGAGCTTCTCCATCCGGGAGGTCCAATACGATCCCCGGCGCGCGTCGCCGATGGCAAGGCAGGCGCCGGCGTTCTCCGCGCCGGGCACGGCGAGGATGGACGGCACGGCCACGGCCGGGCATTCCATGGCCATCGCCACTCCCTGCGCGGCGGCGATACCCACCCGCGTGCCGCTGTAGCTGCCCGGGCCGCTGCCAACGAGGACCAGGCCCACCCGGGCACCCCCAAGCAGCTCGCGCAAGGGGCCGAACAGGGCCGCGTTGTGACTGCGATCACTGGTGAACTCCCTGCTGACGACGGTTCCATCCTCACCCACCAGCGCGACGGACGCCACGGGGGTGGAGGTTTCGATCACAAGCACGGCGTCCTTCGGCATGCGCCAAGGTAGCGGGCGGGGCCGGCGCTCGCCAACCGAAATGGTCGGGCAAGAGCGGGCGGGGATTTTGAACCTTCAATCCGCAGTTGGGATTGAGGACGGGAGGCGCAAGTGTTTATGGTTGCGACGTTTGAAAACGAAAACGCGCGAATCATTGGTTCACCCGCCGGATGAAGGGGAGCCGGATTTCGAATTCCTGCCTGCGGGCGGGCGATTTCACCTGCGCGGCAGCGATGAGGCACCCACGGCGCGTGGCGGATTCGGTGTGCTCGCCCTCCCCCAGCCGATGGAACCGGAAGTGCAAGGTTTTTCCCGCTTGAAAGTGAGCGGACCGTGATGGGCTTGCCGGTCATGTTTGTTGTGGCGGATCGGCACATCGGGGGTTTCCCGCTGGTTTTTTCGATCCGACAATTTCTATCCAAGGAATTTTCGGAATGCGGAGTTATGGGAGGTGACAACACCCGTTTCCCCAATGAGCATTCATATCCCATCCGAGTCAGAGGCTCTCCGTCGTCTGGAAAAACAGCGCCGGGTTTCGGCGTTCAGTTCGATGATCATCGCGGTGCTGGTGATGGTGCTCATGGGCCTGGTGCTGGCTCTTGTGCTGATCCCGGGACTGGTGAAGACGGATCCGGAGCTTGTCGCTTATGTGGATCCGGGGCGTCCCGAGCGGCCGGATGTGCACAGGCCGAAAGTATCGGTGGAACGCAGGCCGGCGGCACCCGCCTCGCAGCCGGTGGCGAGGGTGATCGCCGCCCAGAATTCCGCGCCCATCGCGCTGCAGGTGCCGGAGGTGTCGGAGGATTTCACGGCTTTGGGCAGTTCGGTGGATGATTTCGGAATCGGATGGCAGGGAGAAGGCGCGGGCACCGGCGCGGGCGGTGGTGGTTTCGGATCGAACGACCGCGCGTCCGGCGGACTCGGGGGCTGGATGTACGATTTCAAACAAACGCCGGATGGCGACAAGGTGAAATACGATCTCGCGAATCCGGCGGAGTTTGTGGACCGGGTGGTGCGTTTGCAGCGCTCGCGGTTTTCGGAGGCCTCGCTGGCGCGTCATTTCCGCGCGCCGAACAACCTGTTTCTAACACATTTGGCGATTCCCCTGTCTCCGGCGGCCGAGGGCCCCGCGTTTTTCGGAGCGAGGGAAAGCATCGAACCTTCCGGCTGGATCGCCCGTTATCGCGGCACCATCACGGTGCCAAAGACCGGCACCTACCGTTTTTCCGGACTGGGCGATGACTATCTGGTCGTTCTGCTGGACGGACGCATGCGGCTCGCAGCCTGCTGGGGCGATATCCAGTCCGCCGTCGCCGGCCGTTGGGATCCCGCCGAGCCGACCGGCAAGTTCACCGGCGGCTTCTCCGGCATGCGCCTGGTCTATGGCGATTGGGTCCGTCTTTCCGCGGGGCAGAAAGTTGATATCGATGTCGTCATCGGCGAGCGCCCCGGGGGAAAGGTGGGCTTCGTCCTGCACGTCGAGGAGAAAGGTGTGGAGTATCGCAAGGCTGCCGACGGCAGGCCTGTCCTGCCCCTGTTCACCACCGTTCCGCTTGCGGAGGACGAGGTGGCCCGCCTGCGCGCCGCGTTCGGCTCCTACGATATCGAGTGGGACAATGTGCCGGTGTTTTCCGCGAGGTGAATCATGGCTGTGGGTTCTTTGAGGAGGATTCTGCTTCATCTTCGTTCATCCTGCGGAGTGATTCGGGGCAGGCGTTCCTCGGCGCGCATGGCGTTCACCTTCAGCCGCGCCGGATTGAGGATGCTGCGGCAATAGGTGCGCCACATTTCATCGGGCGCATCCTCGCCTACGAAAGGATCCTTGCGGATGCCCGGAGTGAAATGAGGCGTCCCGCCATCCCGGTGCGCGCATTCCCACGGAGTCCCGCATGTGGATCCCGCCACCCTCCTCCGGGTTTACGCCACCAAACACCCCGGCTGGAGTGAGCGGCCCCGGGATTTTTCTTCTAAGAATCCGTCGTTTCGCGTGTCATCCCCGGTGACATGAAAACCCTGGCCTGCCTCTGCCTCGCCGTTATTCTTCCCGCTCAACTCATGGCCCAGGATACCAAGGACCTCCGCAAGGAGCGCGACAAACTCCACCAACGCGGTTTGTGGCGCGACGCCCTGACCTTTCATCAGGAGAAACTCATGCCGCTTTCCGATGCCGAATCGGGCGGAGATCTTGAGAAAGCCATCGAGGCTCTCCGGCGTCTGAACGCGTGGAGTGAATTCGACGCCCTCGTCGAAGGAGCCATCTCCGCCCACCCGCAAAACCCATCGGTGCCCACTTCCGCCGCCGCGCTCTATCAATCCGCGCCGCATTACGGCCGTCTCGTCGCCGGCGAGTTCCGGCGCGAGGCAAATTACTTCTACCCCGGCCGATCAATCCAGTCTGACGAAGAACCGGAGGCGACGGCAGGCTCCTCTGTCCAAACGGAATACCGCGACCACATCCGCTCGCTCCAACTGCTCCGCGAAGCCCTCGCCAAGGCCGGCGATGACAGCCTCCGCCGTGAGATCTGGGACCGGATCGCCGACACCTTGGAGGACGACGAAGCCTGGAAACTCCAGACCCTCACCCCCATCGGCACCTTGCCCGAATGGGGCGAGCCCGGACCCGATGGCGGCACCGAGGGCGCACCATGGGCAAATGATCGTCCGGTTCTCCACGAAACTCCCGCCTCATGGGAAGCGGCGAAAAACGACGGCGAGCGCTGGCGATTCGCGCTTGCCGAGATGGCGAAACTCAAACCCAAGGCGGCCTATCGGATCACACTGAGACTCGCCCGTTTCTCCCAGTCCCAGTTCGGCACCGAAACGCTGTCCTCCCTCGGCTGGTGGCGCAATCAGGATCCGGACAGCGCCAAGGGCATCCTCGAAATGGACACGCTCGCCGAGGACGAGTGCCTCGCCAAAACCTCCGACGGCGTGCGTCGCTTCAAGCTTCCCGCCGCCCATCATTTCATCGCTCTCTACCGCACCATCCTCGACCAAAGCGCCGAGGCCGGCGACGAACTCGTCGAGGTCTTCCTCAACCGCCGCCAATACGACAGGGCCCGCGCCGTTCTGGAACAGGTCATCGCAAAACACGGCACCGGTGACGATAACGAACG
The DNA here is from genome assembly GCA_964554865.1 of uncultured Luteolibacter sp. Lineage (GTDB taxonomy): Bacteria > Verrucomicrobiota > Verrucomicrobiia > Verrucomicrobiales > Akkermansiaceae > Luteolibacter. The sequence continues at coordinate 7,435 of CAZKQK010000079.1, forward strand.
CGGGAAACTCCTCCAACAAATCACCGGCGACTGGGGCCGCTTCGAGCCCGCCGCCACGGTCCCGGCAGGCACCAGGCCGAAGCTCCCCCTGGTATTCCGCAACGCGTCCGGGGTTTCTCTAACAGCCGCGCCGGTGGACATCGACGCCGTGCTTGCGGACACCATCGCCTGGCTCAAGTCAAACCCCGCCCAACTCGATTGGCAGCGCCTCAATCCCTCACAGATCGCCAGCCGCCTGATCGGGGAAAACAAATCGAAATACATCGGAAAAACCTCCCATTCCTGGAACGCCGCCCTCACCCCGCGCGCGAAACACCGCGACACCCGCAGCGAGATCGAAGCCCCCATCGACAGCGCCGGCGCCTGGTGGATCACCGCGGAAGTCGCCAATGGCAACCGCTTCCACTCGCTTGTCTGGATCATCGACTCCGTCCTCGTCCAGCGCTCCGTCGGCGGCCGCCTGCAATGGTGGGTGGCGGATGCCGCCGGCGGAGAGCCGGTTTCCGAAGCGAACCTGCAATACTTCGGTTACCGCGTTGAACATCTCCAACGCAAGGTGCCGCTCGGCCGCCGAATCAATGTGAAATGGCGCGAGTTCGCACGCATCACCGACAATGATGGCAGGACCTCGCTCAAGCCCGGCGATTGGGACGAGCGATACCAATGGCTCGCCGTCGCCCGCAAGGCCGGCCGCATGCCCGCGTTTTTCGGATTCCAGCCCTATCACATCGATGAATCCTCATGGGGCAACGGCAACCGCGACCTTAGCTACGGCATCACCGACCGTCCGCTCTACAAACCCGGCGACAAGGTCAACCTGAGGTTTTTCCTCCGCCAGGTCGGTTACTTCCAGCCGAACGAATCGCGCTGGGCGGGCAAGACCGGCACCCTCACCATCAACAACGGCCGTGGCGAGCAGGTGATGAAAATCGATAACCTCAAGACCGACTCCCTCGGCGCGGTGGAAACCGGGATCGTCATCCCGAAGGACGCGCCGCTCGGCGCATGGAACGCGAGTTATGCCATCGGTCAACGGATCGCCGCCGCCGTCTCGTTCCGGATCGAGGAATACCGCAAACCGGAATACGAAGTCAGCGTCGAGGCTCCGGCCGAACCGGTGAAACTCGGCGACAAGTTCACCGCCACCGTGAAGGCGAACTACTTCCACGGCGCGCCTGTTGGAAACGCGGAGGTCGAGATCATCGTGAAACGCGCGGCGCTCACCGAGCGCTGGTTCCCCGGCTGGCGCTGGGACTGGCTCTACGGCCCCGGCGCGTGGTGGGGAGGAGCCGGGGCCACGTGGCACCCGACCTGGAGATCCTGGGGCTGCATCCCGCCGAACCCTCCATGGTGGCGGGGCAACCGCTGGACGCCCGACGAATTGATACTGAAGAAAACGGTGCCCATTGGCGAGGACGGCACCGCCAGGGTGGAGATCGACACCGCGCCCGCCAAGGAGATCCACGGCGACATGGACGCGAAATATGCCATCGAGGCCCGCGTCACCGACGCCTCGCGCCGCGAGGAGCGCGGCAACGGCTCGGTGATCGCCGCGCGCAAACCCTTCGAAGTCGTCGTCTGGACCAATCGCGGCCATGCGAAGTCCGGCGATGGGATCGAAGCCACCATCTCCGCCGCCACTCTCGCGGGCAAACCGGTCGTTTCCGCCAAGGGAAAACTCACGATCTATCAACTCGCGATGAACCCCGAGGGCCGGATCATCGAAAAGGAAATCCAATCATGGCCCGTCGAGACCGATGCCGAAGGCCGGATAAAACAACGCTTCGCCGCGCCCGCCACCGGCCAATACCGCCTCGCCGCCAGCCTGCGATTCAAGGATGGCGATCCGGCCGAAGGGGCCACCATCCTCAACATCCACGGCCCCGGCCGCGACGATCCGAAGGACTGGAACTTCGGCCCGCTCGAACTCGTCGCCGACAAGTCGGAATACGATGCCGGCGACACCGTGAAACTCCGCGTCAACTCCGACCGCGAAAACGCCCACGTCTGGCTATTCCTGCACATCGCCGGCAGCGCGGGCCGCGAGGCGAAACGCATCCAGCTCACCGGCAAGAGCCTTGAAGTCGATGTCCCGCTCTCACTCAAGGACATGCCCAACATGTTCATCGAAGGCGTCACCGTCCACGGCGCGCAGGTCCACAGCGCCGTCCGCCAGATCCTCCTGCCTCCCGTCAGCAAGCTGGTCGAAGTCACACTCGAACCGGCGAAACCCAGGGTGAAACCGCAGGAGAAATCCTCGCTGCGTGTCACCATCAGGGATGCCGATGGCAAACCGGTCGCCGGAAGCGCGGTTCTCACCGTCTATGACAAGTCGCTCGAAGCGATCACCGGCGGATCGAACGTCGGATCGATCCATGAAAACTTCTGGAACTGGAAGAACCATTATTATCCCAGGCCGTTTTCGAATTCGTTGCCCCATCCGGCAGGCAACCTCAACCGTCCGAAAGATCCCGTCATGCAGTCGCTCGGACGCTTCGGGGATGACGATGTGGTGGCGATGGGCGGCTTCGGCGGAGGCTCGCACGATGGAATGATAATGCGCAAGGCAAGTGCGGCGATGAGCATGTCACTGGAAGCCGCTCCCGCATCGATGCCCGCTGAGTTACCATCATCCGGCCTCCGCAGCGGCGACTTCGCGACAACCCGCGAAAGCATCGATGCGATTCTCAACAACCCGGGCCAGGCGGCCGCTCCCATCCTTGTCCGCAAGGACTTCGCCGACCTCCTGAAATGGCAGGGCACGGTGCAAACCGACGCCGAAGGCCGCGCGGAAATCCCGCTTGAGTTCCCGGACAACCTCACCACCTGGAAAGCCCGTGTGTGGACTCTCGGCGAGGGCACCACAGTCGGCGAAGGAAGTGCGGAAATCATCACTTCCAAGGAACTGTTGGTCCGCCTGCAAGCCCCGCGTTTCCTCGTCGAGCGCGATGAGGCGGTGCTCAGCGCCGTGGTCCACAACGACCACGAAACACCGAAAACCGTGAAGGTTTCCATCGAACTCGACGGCACCCATCTTTCCGCCATCGACGGCTCCGCGAAGACCGTGGAAATCGCCGCCCGCTCGGAAGCCCGCGTCGATTGGCGGGTCAAGGCGCTCAAGGAAGGCGAGGCCACGCTGAGCATGAAGGCGGACGCCGGTGACGATGGCGATGCCGTCGAGCGCAAACTGCCGGTCCTCGTCCACGGCATGTCCCGCCAGGATGCGTGGAGCCGCGTGGCGGAACCGGAGCAGGACTCCGCCACCATCGCCATCGAGGTGCCGGAACAACGCCGGCCGGACCAATCGAAGTTAACAGTTCGTTTCTCCCCCACCATCGCCGGAGCGGTGGTCGATGCGATCCCCTATCTCGCCGATTATCCGCACGGCTGCACCGAGCAGACGCTCAACCGCTTCGTGCCCGCCGTCGTCGCGCGCAACATGCTGCGCGAACTCGGCATCAACCTCGCGGAGGTGAAGGCCAAGCGCAACAACCTCAACCCGCAGGAACCCGGTGACGCCGCCGACCGCGCCGCGCAGTGGAAACAATGGAAGCGCAATCCGGTTTTCGATGAGGCGGAGATCGACAGGATGGTCGCCACCGGCATCGACAAACTCATGTCCATGCAAAACTCCGACGGCGGCTGGGGCTGGTTCTCCGGCCACGGCGAGTATTCCTACCCGCACACCACCGCCGTGGTCGTTCACGGCTTGTTGGTTGCCAAGGCCAACGGCGCGGAAATCCCCGGGCGCATGCTCAACCCCGGCATCGGCTGGCTGACCGGCTACGAGAGAAAACAGGCCGCCGCGCTCCAACTCCACGTCGAGCGCGAGGCCATCCGCAAGGCCGGCGGCAAGGTGAAGCCGGACAACCGCCACGGGAAATCCCGCAGTGACGCCACCGATGCCTTCGTCCGCCTGGTTCTCGGCGAGGCCGGGCGCGACTCGGAGCCCATGCTCTCCTTCCTCCACCGCGACCGCGTGGAGCTGCCGGTTTATGCGAAATGCCTCGTCGGACTCGAACACCACCGCAAGGGAGACGAGGCCCGCCGCGATGAAGTGATGAAGATCATCTCGCAGTACATGAAGCGCGACGCCGAGAACCAGACCGCCCACCTCGAACTTGGAAACACCAACTACTGGTGGTTCTGGTATGGCAGCGAGGTGGAGGCCCACGCATGGTATCTCAAGCTGCTCGCCGCCGTGAAACCCGAGGATGCCGACACCCGCGGACTGGTGAAGTATCTCGTCAACAATCGCAAGCACGCCACCTACTGGGAATCCACGCGCGACACCGCCTTCGCCATCGAGGCCATCGCCACCTACTTCAAGGCCAGCGGCGAGCAGGCTCCGGAAATGGAGGTTGAGGTGGTGATGAATGGCAACTCACTGGGGAAAGTCGCCATCAATCGCGACAATCTCTTCACCTTTGACGGCACGCTGCTCCTAACGGGTGACGCCGTCACCACCGGCAGGCATGAGATCACATTGAGGAAATCCGGCAAGGGCGCGCTCTACGCCAATGCCTATCTGGAAGTCTTCACCCTTGAGGACAAACTCCGCGCCGCGGGGCTCGAAGTGAAGGTGCAACGCCGCGTTTCCAAACTCATCGGACTCGACAAGGAAACCGAAGTGCCGGACGCCACCGGGCTTGTGGTGAAACAACAGGCCGAACGTTTCCGCCGCGAGCCCCTGACAGACGGATCATCCGTCAAATCCGGCGACCGCATCGAGGTGGAACTCATCCTCGAAAGCAAGAACGACTACGAATACCTCATCTTCTCCGACGCCAAGGCGGCCGGCTTCGAGGCACTCGACGCACTGAGCGGCCACATCCCCGGGGACCGTTTCAGCGCCTACATGGAGCCTCGCGACCAAACCGTGGATTTCTTCATCCGCGCCCTGCCGCGCGGCACCCACACCCTGCGCTACCAACTCCGCGCCGAGACCCCCGGCAACTACAAGGCCCTGCCCGCCGAGGCCTCCGCCATGTATGCCCCCGAACTCCGCGGCAACTCCGAGGACATCAGGCTTTCCGTTGAATGAGGGGCGGACGGATTTTCAACCACGAATGATCCGAATGGTTCAAAAGAGAGGGCCGGGCACGCCTGTTTTCCGAAGAACGGCTCCTACCACCCCGGAGGAGGCTGGCCGCAACGCCTCTCCCATTGTTCTTCGTGGAATCCGTGGCCGAATTCTTCTTTGTCTCCTCCGCCAACCCGCGATTTTTCATTCCCCCCCGCCCTCTTTTTGGGTCGAATCGTCCCGATAAACCCGCCATGAACCGCCGCACCTTCATCATGAACACCGGAAAAACCGCCGCCATCACCGCAGCAGCAGCCTCGCTGTCCACTCGTCTCGGAGCCGCTGACGCCGCCGCACCCGGCACCCGCATCAACCACTCGGTCTGCAAGTGGTGCTACAATGACATCCCGCTCGACGATCTCTGCGTGGCCGGCAAGGAGTTTGGCCTCAAGTCCGTGGAGCTGCTGATGCCCGGCGATTTCGCCACGCTCGGGAAACACGGGATGACCTGCGCGCTGGTGGCCGCCTGCACCGGCGCCACCTCCGCGGGCGTGAAGGTGGGCGGCATCGAACGCGCCTTCAACCGGCTGGAGCATCACGACGCGCTGGTGGCCGCATACGAACCACACCTCAAGGCCTGCGCCGGGGTCGGCGCGAAACAGGCGATCTGTTTCTCCGGCAACCGTGACGGCATGTCCGACGAACAGGGGCTGGAAAACTGCGCCATCGGTCTCAGGCGCATCCTTCCCCTCGCGGAAAAGCTCGGTGTCACCGTCGTGATGGAGCTTCTCAACTCCAAGGTGAACCACAAGGACTACCAGTGCGATCACACCGCCTGGGGCGTGGAACTCTGCAAGCGCATCGGCAGTCCGAATTTCAAATTGCTATATGATATCTATCACATGCAGATCATGGAGGGCGACGTGATCGCCACCATCCGGTCCAGCCACGAATACATCTCCCACTACCACACCGGCGGCGTGCCGGGGCGCAATGAGATCGACGACACCCAGGAGCTTTTCTATCCGGCCATCATGCGGGCGATCGCGGACACCGGATACCGGGGTTTCGTCGGCCAGGAGTTCATTCCCAGGCGCGCGGACAAGATCGGCAGCCTCAGGCAGGGCATCGGCATTTGCTCGGTCTGAGCGGAAACCGCGCGGCGGCGGAAAACAGAAGCGGCCCGACTGATCATCCTGCCGGGAAAACCCATTAACCCGGTGGCATCTCAGTCGGACCGCCTGTCGTGTCGCGACAAACCTCAGCAAGCAACAGGCGTGCCAACCTTTGGCGGGATTTCGGGGGTTTTTCCCTCCATCATTCGCCCTTGAGCATCACGGCGAAGTCCTCCTGGGCCTTGAGTTGCTTGTCGGCCAATTCCATGAACCTCTCCATTTCGCCTTCGAACCATCCGGTGTCCGCGTCGTCGGCGAACCGGATCAATTCCTCCTCGGCGCTCCACCCCCAGGAATCGCCCGCCTTTTCCAGGCGGTCGAGGATGCCGATGACGATGTTCGAACAGTCGATGTCGCACTGGCGGATCACCCGGACGAGCGCGGTGGTCCTGCGCTGGGAGCGCAGGAAGCCCTTATCGAACTCGGCCCGCTCCTTGCCGGTGAATCCGATCTCGTCGAGCCGCGCGGCCACGTCGCGCGGGTATTTCCCGTAAGCGGCCAGGGTTTTTTCGTTGATGTCGATGTAGGAGCGCAGCCACTCGCGGCGCGCGTCGTAGTCGCGACTCTTGTCGATGCCTTGCCAATCGACAGCATCGGGAAATTTTTCGGACATCTCCACGCACTCCCGTGACACGCGGTTGATTTCGGTTTGCAGCGAGGTGGTCGTCTTCAGGGCCTCGCCGAGCTTGCCGCCCATTTTGTCTGCGGCCCTGTTGATCCTGTTGTTGTGCTCATCGATGGCGCCAAGATCCAGTTTCAGCCCTTCCCCGGTCATTTCGATCTGGTCGGCGAACTCCCGCTTCGAGGCGAGTATTTCCTCGGTGGCCTCCTTGCGCGCCTGCCGCTCCCTGACCTTCTGGCAGGACGCGGCCGGAAGCAGGACGCATAGCACCAGCGCGATGGCGGCTTTCCGTTTCATGCCCCATTGAAACACCCAACCCGGCGCGGGGTCAACCACCGCCCCGACACCATCGTCATCGGGCGGCCTTGTTGCGGGCCTCGTCGTAGCTCGCGAGCAGGTCGTGGAAACGCTCGCCCTGGACTGCGACGTGGCGGTGCAGCGTGGTGGCGGCGAGTTCGGAATTTCCGGCCTCCAGCGATTCGAGAATCGCGCGATGCTCGTTCATCGACTGCCGCATCCGGCCCTGGGCGCGGAGCTGCATTCTGCGGAACGGGCGCAGGCGTTTTTGCAGGCGGTGCGCCTCGGCGGCCAGGAAACTGTTGCCACAGGCCTTGTAGATCAACTGGTGGAAGGTCTCGTTGCAGTGGTAGTAGGCGTCCGTGTCCTTCGTTTCCATCGCCCGCTCGCAAGCCCGCGCGGCCACCGCCAGCTCCGCCAGCTCGCCGGGTGAAACGCGGCGCGCGGCCTGCCTGCCGCACATCGATTCCAGCTCCGCCATCACCTCGAACATTTCTATCAGCTCGACCACGCCCGGGTGGCGGACAAAGGCCCCCCGGCGCGGAACGAGTTCCACCAGGCCCGATCCGGCAAGCATGCGGAGCGCCTCGCGCAAGGGCGTGCGGGACACCCCGAAGCGGGCGGCCAGTTTCACCTCGTCCAGCCGCTCGCCATCGGCAAACTCACCTTCCACGATGTGCTGCTCAAGGATTTCACGGATCTCGTCGGCGCTGCGGCTTGCCATGGCGGCGCCAGTCTATCCGTGATTCCCGGCTCGTCCATTCGTGATTTATTTTGTATACAATGGCCGCCGGTTTGCCATGTTCCGCGTCGAAACCCATGGTCATTTACGGAACAGCGCTGCTCGCCCTGTGCCTGCTCGCCGGCTTGATGGCGGGCAAGGCGCTTGGCTGGGTTCTTGGAATCCCGGCCAATGTCGGCGGCGTGGGCATCGCCATGCTGCTGCTGGTCTGGAGTATCGACCGCCTGCGGAAACTGGGCGCTTTCACTCCCGCGGCGGAGTCCGGCATCGGATTCTGGAGCGCCATTTACATTCCGGTGACGGTGGCCATGGCGGCTTCGCAAAATGTCCGCGCGGCACTTGGCGGCGGTGCCGCGGCGATCCTTGCCGGGTTGCTCGCGGTGCTCGCCTGCCTTGCGTTGGTGCCGGTGATTTCGCGGATCGGCGACAACGATTCATCACGACCGGAATGAAGGATTTCCTGCTGCCGCTGCTTGCCGAATACCCGCTGGTCGCCGCCTTCGCGGTGATCGGAGTATTGATGTGGCTCTCGCATGTCATCTCGCAGAGGCTCACCCGTGGCCGCATCCACGGCTCGGCGATCGCGATTCTCCTCGGCCTGGTGCTGGCCTACATCGGCGGATGGACGACCGGCGGCGCCAAGGGCTTGGCCGATCTGCCCGCCTTCGCCGGAATCGGCCTGATGGGTGGAGCGATGCTGCGGGACTTCGCCATCGTCGCCACCGCCACCGGCGTGCACCTCCACGAGCTGAGGAAAGCGGGTCTGGCCGGAGCGATCTCGCTGTTCGCCGGGGTTTTCGTATCCTTCGTCATCGGCGCGGGAGTGGCCTGGTGTTTCGGATATCGCGACGCGGTGAGCATGACCACGCTCGGGGCCGGGGCCGCGACCTATATCGTCGGACCGGTCACCGGATCGGCACTCGGGGCCGGTTCCGAAATCATCGCCCTGAGCGTGGCCGCCGGGTTGCTCAAGGCGATCCTGGTGATGGTCGGCACGCCCTTCGTCGCCCGCCACATCGGCTTGGACAATCCGCGCTCGGCGATGATATTCGGCGGCCTGATGGGGACCACCAGCGGCGTTGCGGGCGGACTGGCCGCCACCGATCCGAAGCTCGTGCCCTATGGCGCGATGACCGCCACCTTTTACACCGGTCTCGGCTGCCTGCTCGGACCCTCCGTCATGTTTTTCCTGATCCGACTCATCGCCTGACACTCCATGCAAGAACCACCGCCCATCCAACGCGCCCGACTCCATGGCCCACGCACCGCCATCGTCGATGGCGGAATCCCGCATGCCTATGACGCGTTGTTGGAAGCCTCCGCCTCGGTCGCCTCGGCGTTGCTCGGCGGACGAGCCGATCTGGAGGAAGCCCGCGTCGCTTTCATGGCCCCGGCCGGTTTCCACTATGCCGCCATCCAATGGGGCATCTGGCGCGCCGGCGGTATCGCGGTGCCTCTCTCGGTCCATGCCACAGTTCCTGAACTGGAGCATGTGCTTGCCGATTCGGACGCGGAGATTCTCGTCGCTTCGCGCGACTCCGCGGGACGATTGGATGGTTTCGGGAAACGCCTGCTGTTCGCGGATGAGGTGGAAAACGTCCCCTCCTGGCCGTTGCCGGAGATCCGCCCGGAACGCCGCGCGATGATCCTGTATACCAGCGGCACCACCAGCAAGCCGAAGGGTGTGGTCAGCACCCACGCCATCCTCCAGGCGCAGATCGAGGCGCTTGTCGACGCGTGGGAGTGGCGTGCGGACGACCGCATTCCGTTGTTCCTTCCGCTCCACCACATCCACGGCATCGTGAACGTGCTCGGCTGCGCCTTGTGGTCGGGGGCGCTGGTGGAAACCTTCCACCGCTTCGATGCGGAGGTTGTTTTGCCGCGCGTCGCCGCCGGTGCCTACACGCTCTTCATGGCGGTGCCGACCATCTACGCGAGGCTCTCGGTTTTGTTGGAAAACGGCACCCCGGAAACCGGGGCGGTCATCCGCGGCTTCGCAGGCATGCGGCTGATGGTTTCCGGCTCCGCCGCGCTGCCCTCGAGCCTCCACCGCCGCTGGACGGAACTGACCGGGCAAGTCCTGCTGGAACGCTACGGCATGACCGAGACCGGCATGATGATCTCCAATCCGCTGCGGGGTGAACGCCGCGCCGGTTCGGTGGGCCGGCCGCTGCCAGGTGTGGAAATCCGCCTCCGGGGCGAAAGCGGAGAGATCATCACCGCCGAAGGGGAACCCGGCGAAATCCAGTCCCGCAGCCCCGGCATTTTCAACGAATACTGGCGACAGCCGGAAGCCACCGCCGCGTCGTTCGAAGACGGCTGGTTCCGCACGGGTGACATGGCGGTGATCGAAGGCGGTTACCACCGCATCCTCGGCCGCCTGTCCGTGGACATCATCAAAAGCGGCGGCTACAAACTCTCCGCCCTGGAGATCGAGGCGGCGCTGTTGGATCATCCGGCGATCCGCGAGTGTGCGGTGATCGGCCTCAAGGATGACACGTGGGGCGAGACGGTGGCCGTCGCCGCCGCGCTCGAATCGGGAACCCCCGCCCTCGGGCTCACGGACCTCCAATCATGGGGCAAGGACCGTCTCTCCTCCTACAAGCTGCCGCGCCATCTGCTGCTGCTCGACCACCTGCCGCGCAACGCCATGGGCAAGGTGGCCAAGCGTGAGGTCGAGCGCCTCTTCACCGAGGCCGAAGCCCGCTGAAAAACCTGCATTTCACTTCATCAAACGTTTGGCGGAATCGTCGGCTCAATTTTTGTATACAAAAAATTTGACATCGAACACAAATTATCGAACGTCATTGGAAGTTCCAGTTCGGTGGGTTTCCCGCCGCCTTCCGTGAAAACCCAGACTCCCCAGCGAAACAACCCATGAAAACCATGCCCCTCCCCAGTGCGGCCGTCCTTGCCGCCTTGTTCGCCCTTTGCCCTGCCATCTCCGGCGCGGGCACCATCCGGATCGACTTCGGCCGCAACAACGGTGTCGACGGCAATCCGACCGCCAGTCCCGACGCCAACGGCAATTACTGGAACAACGTCACCGGCGACTTCGATGTCGCGCCGGGCAATCTGGCCGGCAATCTCGTCACCGCCGACAACACGCCGACCGCCATCGGCATCAAGGCGCATCCCGGCTGGCGGGCCAACGGGATCAATACCGGCGGCCTCCTCGCGCCCGATCCGCTGCTGCTGGGCGACGCCGCGATCGCCACCGCCACGCAGGACTATTTCTTCGTCGAAGGCGGCGGGCAGGCGGTCAAAGGCAAGGCCACGCTCACGATCACCGGCCTCGATCCCTCCCGGCTCTACACCTTCCGCTTCTTCGCCACCCGGGCGGCGGACGATGTCCGGACGACCACCTACCGGATCACCGCGGGAAGCGGGATCGGCACCGCGGACCTGCAGACCACCGGCGCGGGCATCGGTAACAACGGAATCTACAACGGCAACGACGACGAGTTCGCGGAAATCCCCGGCGTGCAGGCGGATTCGTCCGGACAGGCCATCCTCGATGTCTCCGTCGCGGCGGGCTCTTTCGCCTATCTCGGAGTCATGGAAATCGTCGAAGGCGACGAAGCTCCCCCCATCACTTCGGAAAGCGACAGCGGCAGGGTTCTCATCGACTTCGGACGGACGGACGGGGCCAACGGCAGCATCACCGTGAGCCCGGACACGAACGGCAACTGGTGGAACAACTTCATCGCCAACGGCGCGCTGCCGAACCTGCTGAAAATCGAGAACCTCTTCACCAGCGATCACAAGCCGACGAACATCAGCATCACGACCGGCGCGGGCGGCGGCGGCGCATGGGAATCCAACGGCGTCCAGAACGGCGGCCTGCTCGCCCCGAGCCCGGCGCTGCTGGGCGACTTCGCCATCGATACCGTCACCCAGGACTACTTCTTCATCGCCGCGACCGGCGCCCAGGCCACGATGGAGATCAGTGGCCTGAATCCCGCGAAAACCTACACCTTCCGCATGTTCGGCACCCGCCAGGAAGTGGCGAACCGCGTCACCACCTACACCGTGTACGCGGGCAACGGGGTCCAATCGACGACCTTGCAGACCTCGGGCCCGGGCATCGGCGACGGCGGCTACAACGGCAACAACAACAACGTCGCCGAGTTGACCAACATCCAATCCACCACCTCCACCACGGTGAAACTCGAACTCACCGCGACCACGGGCGGGTTCGCTTACATCGGCGCCCTGGAGATCCTGGAAACCGGCGACGCGCCGGTGATCCCCGCCCCCGTTTCCGCTACCGGCATCGTCCGCATCGACTTCGGCCGCTCGGACGGCACCAACGGCAACATCACTTCCGGCCCCGACGCGAACGGCAACTGGTGGAACAACTTCATCGGCCACGGCGGAGTCCCGGCGGGCCGGGCGCTCTACAACCTGGTCACCACGGACAACGTGCCGACCACCATCGACGTGACGGCCTCCAGCGGCGGTTGGGATTCGAACGGACGCAACAACGGCGGCCTGCTTTCCCCCTCGGCGGCCCTGCTCGGCGACTTCGGGATCGCCACCGCCACGGAAGACTACATTTTCCGCTCGGGATCGACGGGGGCCACCTCGTCCATCACGATCAGCGGGCTCGATCCGGGGAAACGCTACGATTTCCGGATGTTCGGAACCCGTCAGGAAACGCAGGTCCGCGAAACCACCTACACCATCACCGGCAGCAACGGCTCCCAGTCCGCGGATCTCCAGACGTCCGGCGCGGGCATCGGGGACGGCGGCTACAACGGCAACAACAATAACGTCGCTGAAATCGGCGGCGTCACTCCGGACCCCTCCGGTACGGTGCTGCTCGATGTCACCATCAAGTCCGGCGGCTTCGCCTATCTCGGCATCCTCGATATCATCGAGGTCCGGGAAAACCCGTTCATGATCACCGGCATCGTCGTGACGCAGCCCGACACGGTGTCGATCACCTTCAACAGCACCGCCGGGAAACTCTACGGTATCGATGCGAGCACCACACTCGCCGGCTTCACCCCGATCGGCGAAATCGTCGCCACCGGGCCCACCACCGTCTTCACCCGGACCGGAGTGAATCTGCTGGATCGCGAGTTCTTCCGCGTCGCGGATCTCGGTGACGCCCCGCCGCTGCTCAGCGAGGATTTTGAAAACGGAAACGGCGGCTTCACCACCGAGGACAAGAGCGCGGGCGGCACCGGCAGCGACTGGCAGTTCGGAACGCCGGACTCGGTTGGATTTGATAACAACTCCGTCCAGTCCGGAAACGGCGGCAGCGCCAACTGCTGGGGGACCGACATCTCCAATCCGGGATACGTGACCAGCGGCACCGACACCTGCCTGAGAAGTCCGGTGATCGATCTGACCAACCTCACCAGCGCCACCCTCAACTTCGCCGAGGCGCTGGACATCGAGGAGAACGACCTCGCCGAGGTCTATGTCGTGGAGGCGGACACCGGCGATGTCGTCGCCGGGCCGATCCACACCTCCAGCGATGCCACCACGTCCAGCGCCCACTGGGCCGAGGTCGGACCCATCCCGCTGCCGGCCGAGGCGTTCGGCCGGCAGGTGAGACTCGAATGGCGCTTCACCAAGGTCGATGCCGGAACCGACTATCTCGGCTGGTATATCGATGACGTGATCGTAAACTACTAAACTTGCCGTATTTCCAGTCGGCCGTCCGGTTCCGTGGAGCCGGACGGCCCGTTCCACGCCATTCCCACATGAAATCCAGCATCGCCGTCCTTGCCGCGGGCATCATCGCCGTCCTCACGGGCTCCCTTCGCGCCCGCACCTTCCTCGTTGATTTCGGACCTAACAACGGCACCGACGGCAATGTCACGCCGTCCGGCACCCCCGCGATCAATCCTGGCAACGGTAGTACCGGCGTGGCCGATGCGAATGGCAACCACTGGAACAACGCCGTCGGCGCGGGCGGCACCGGCGGCCCGGTGGCCATGAGCTATCTGCGCCTTGTCGATACCGCCAACACCACTTCTCCGGTCGGTCTCACGCTTGGTCCCGGCTGGAAATCCAACGGCCGCCAGAGTGGCGGACTGCTCGCGCCGGATGCCGGGAAACTCGGAACCTTCGCCATCGGCCGCGCCACCGAGGACTACTTCTACATCGAGGGCGCGGCCGCCTATGCCACGCTCAATCTCAACAACCTCGATCCCGGAAAAACCTATCAACTCCGGCTCTTCGGCACCCGCGACACCGCTGCTGTCAGAAAGACCGCCTACACCGTCTCCGCGGGCAACGGCGTCTTCAGCGCCACGCTCCAGACCTCCGGCGCGGATCTTGTGAGCGCCACCGATGGCAATGACAGCACCATCGTTTCCCTCAACGGCCTGCAAACCGACGCCAGCGGCCAACTCACCCTGCGCGTGGCGGTGGCGGAGGGCGGCTTCGGCTACCTCGGCATCCTCGAACTCACCGAGGGCGATCCCGCGCCGCCGATCCCCGGGAAAAAAGCGCGCGTGGACTTTGGCCGGCATGACGGAACGAATGGCGATCCCACCTCCAGCCCCGATTCATTCGGCAACCACTGGAACAATTTCACCACCATCACCAACGGCGGCGGCATTTCCAACCTCATCACCACCGCAAACGAAGCGACATCCCTCGGCATCACGCTCATCTCGGCGGGATGGAACCACAACGGCACCCAGAACGGCGGCCTGCTCGCCCCGGCGGTGGCGCGCCTCGGAGATCTCGCGGTGGCCACCGCCACGCACGATTACCATTTCGTCCAAAACACCACCGGCACCCTTCGCATCAGCGGGCTCGATCCGGCCAGATTGTATTCGATGCGTTTCTTCGGCACCCGCAGCGAGACCCAAGTACGACGTTCCACGTACACGATCATCGCCGGCAGCGGGACCTTCGCCGGCACCCTGCAAACCAGCGGCGCCGGAGTGGGCAACGGGCTCGGCGGCGACGATGGAAACGCCAGCTACAACGGCAACAACCGCAGCACCGTGGCCCTCGGTGGCATCCAGGCGGACCACAGCGGCGAGGTCACCTTGCAGCTATCCGTCGCGGAGGGCGGCTTTGCCTATCTTGGCATCCTGGAAATCGTCGAAAGCCTCGCCGTTCCCCCGCTTCCGCTCCCGGCCATCACCAACGTGATCGACCGCTGGACCGCGCAGGACGCGCTGGATCCAGTGGCCCCCGGCGCGGTGCTCTTCGTCGGCAGCTCCAGCATCCGCCGCTGGGAGTCGCTGGCGAGGGACTTCGCCGGGCACCGCATCATCCAGCGCGGCTTTGGCGGCACCCAGTTTTCCGAGATCAATGCGATCCTCCATCGCATCGTCACACCCTATCAGGCATCGGCCATCGTGGTTTTCGCAGGTACCAATGACATCCGCGCCGGCGGCAAAACCGGCGGGCAGGTGTTTGCCGATTACCAGACCTTCGTCGCGGGCATACGCGCCGTCCAGCCGGAGGTCCCGATTTGTTTCATCGAGATCACCCCCGCGCCGGTGTATTTCTCGAATGCGCTGCACAACGAGCGCCGCGTCACCGCCAACGCGCTGATCAAGGCCCACTGCGAATCCGATCCCGCGCTGAACCTCCACTTCTTCGCCGCGGGTTCGCATTTCGACGAGTTGCGGGAAACCGCTCCCGCCGCGTGGAACGCCTATTTCCCGGATGGCCTGCACCTCAACCCGGCCGGATACGCCAAGTGGACCGAGGCGATCCTCCCGGCGCTCGAAGCGATCGTCCCGCCGGGCAAGCCCGCCTACTCCCCGCACCCCGAGGCCCTGCAAGCGGGGGAGAAACTCTTCTTCGACTTCGGCCCCAGCCAGGCCGCCGTCGGCGATCCCACCACCGGGCCCGATGCAAATGGCAACCACTGGAACAACTGGCACTCCACCAATGGCGGCGGGCTGGTCAACTCCGGCGAGCACCTCGCGGGATTGGTCCGCTCCACCGGCGCCAACACCGGCATCCGCATGACCATCACCGGCGGCTTCGAGGTCAATGGCAAGGCCGGCTTCGGCGGCCTGCTCGCACCGGACCCCGCGCTGCTCGGCGGCTTGGCCGTGGCCACCGCCACCCAGGATTTCTTCTACAGCCATACGAACTCCGACGATCTTCCCGGCAGCTTCATGCTGGAAGGCCTCGACCCCGCGCTTTCCTATCGGATCCGCCTCTTCGGCTCGCGTTCCGCCGCGGAAAACCGCAGCACCCGGTTCACCGTCGCGGGTGCCAACAACGGTCAGGCCACCCTGCAAACCAGCGGAGCCGGAATCGGCAGCACCGGGGGCGACGGCAACAACAGCGAAGTCGCGTCAATTGACGGCATCCGGCCGGACGCATACGGGCAGATCTTCATCGACCTCGACCGCATCCAAGGCTCCTTCGCCTACCTCAACGCGATGGAAATCACCGCGAGCCAGCCGGTTTCCGCCTATCAACACTGGCGCTCACTCCACTTCACCAGCGGCGAACTCGGCGACCCCGGCTTGGAATCCACGCTCTGGGGCATCCACGCCGATCCCGACGGCGACGGCCGCCCGAACCTTCTGGAATACGCCATGGGAACCCTGCCCCGCGGCGCCGGAGTCGATGGCACCGGACTTGAAATGTCGCATCAAGACGAGACCTTCCATTTCCGCTATCAAAAATCCGCGGCGGCCACCGACATCCACACCCAGGTGGAAATGTCCGACGATCTCGTCGAGTGGACCGACGTGGTTGATGTTCTCGAATCCGTTTCGGAAGGCATCGAGATTCGCCTCGCCTCCGTGACCACCACCGATTGGCCGCGCCTCTGGCTCCGCCTCAGGGTGACGCATCCGGTCATGCCCTGAGGGTTTGTCACTTCCTTTGTTTGCACTCTCGATTTCGGCGGCCGCCCTGGGGAGCAAACCTTCGGAATGAGGCGGGGGCCTCTCGTTTCACACACGATGGCGCGTGTGCCCCTCTTCTGTTCGCCAGCTTGATGGATCCGGGGAAATTTTTATCAATTTATGATTGCGACCGGCTCCGGTCCCTGTTGGCATTCGCAACATCCGCCCCGGCGGATGAGG
Source organism: uncultured Luteolibacter sp. (assembly GCA_964554865.1). Classification (GTDB taxonomy): domain Bacteria; phylum Verrucomicrobiota; class Verrucomicrobiia; order Verrucomicrobiales; family Akkermansiaceae; genus Luteolibacter. The sequence continues at coordinate 24,326 of CAZKQK010000079.1, forward strand.
ACTTCAGAACCCTCGCACTGTGCGGTCGGCATCGGCCGCAACGATGCCGCCAACCCAACCGAAAGGTCGGGGAGGCGGCGGCGCATGTCCAGGCCGGCTCCCCGGAGAAGGCTAAAGGCCGTTGCGGTCGACACAGTGCGACTTCTGAACTCCCCGTCCACCAGGAAGGAACCAAATCTCCCGATGAGAACATGTCTTGCCATCTTCCTGTTTCTATTTGCCG
>CAZKQK010000080.1:0-24505 GCA_964554865.1 uncultured Luteolibacter sp.
CCGGGTTGGACAGCATCGACTTTTCAAGGAGGGGCCACTCGCAGGTGTCGTTCGGAAACCAACCGATCGAATTCATCCCTTCGTCGGAAACGACCGTATCGGCCGATGACCACCACACGATCATCGTGCTCTCGGTGGGCGATACTTGGGGGGATCCGGAAGGCTCCGCCATTGAGTGGGAAATCGAAAGCGGAACCGGAGGAACCCTTCTCGAAACCGAAACCACCGTCCACAAGGGACTGTCCGCCACCACCCTTGAGACCTCCAAACTCAAGGACGCCGAATATCGTCTCAAGGCGCGCGTCAAACGCTTCGGCCCGGATGGAGCCGATATCGGTGCGACAAGCCCATGGATCGTATCGCCGCCGATTCGCGTCACGGCCGGAAAACCCCATTCGTTCGAACTCTCGACAACGAAGGACAGCTACAGATCCGACGGAACCGACACATCGGAAATCACCGCCTTGATCAAAGACCGGTTCGGCAATCCGGTCGAAGATGACACCCCGGTGAGCTGGACGGTGGCCCGGTGCCCGACGCCGCCCTTCGTATCGGTTGAGAATGCCACCGTCCAAGGCATCGCAAAGGCCGTGATCAAGGCCCCCCTGATCCCTGACAATCAGGTGGTGACATGCGAAGCGGGAGACAGGAGGGACAGCGTGACAATATCCGTGTCACGCGTCGGCGGAAGCATCGCGGGAAATCCGGACCTGGATCTTGGAACGGGTGAAACCTCCACACTCACCCTCACCGCACAGGCGGCGGACGGCACCCCGGTCTTCTGGACAACCTCGAACGGAGACATCATTACGGAGACGGAAATCGAGGGAGGCTCCTCCAGCACCACCCTCGCCTCCAACGGCGGCCGCCTGGGCATCGTGGTGGTCACCGCCACGGTGGGCGACCGCCTGATCCACAGGTCGGGCGAGTTCACATCAACGACAGGCGTCGCAATGGGTGCCGAACATCCGGTTCTCGTCGCCGGTGAGACGGCGAACGGAATTCACACACCGGTTTACGCGGACGGCATCACCCGCGGCATCCCCTTTTATGCGAGCACGCCGGTCCGGGTGAAAGGCCCGCCCAACGGCGTGGTCCGGATCGATTTCGGAACCTCAAAGGAGGTTTCCGCATGGGACTTCAACCTGCTGGAGACGGATGCCACCCCCTCTGCGAATGGTTTGCACCCAATCACGTTGAACAATGTCACCACGGACAATGTGGAGAAGGCGTCCGGCTCAAGTTCACTTCTTTTCGACGGGACCGGAAGCGGTACTCTTCCCGACAGTCCGGAGTTTCAGTTCGAGGAGCGGATGGAAGCCTCCATATGGCTGCGTTCGACACTTCATGACGCCGCCACTCTGGTAGCCAAGGCGGGATCGTGGGAAATCACGCAGTTGGCCGATGGACGCATCTCGGCCACCATTGTGACAACCGCCGCCTCGCAAACCGTAACCTCGCCTGCCGCGCCCCCGCAGGGTGAGTGGACCCAGGTCGGCGTGGATTTCCGATTCGACAGACTGAGGCTGAGGATCAACGGTGAGGTCGTCGCCCGGGAACCCATCAGCGGAACGCTGGAGGTCACGACCAGTCCCATAGTCATCGGAACCGGATTCACGGGCAACCTTGACGAGCTGTCATTGCGCTCGGCCACCGGCACGCTTACATCCCACGCCGGTCTGGATACGGGCTCGACACTCCAGCTCGACGCCAATGGCGAAGGCTTCTTCACCATCACCTCGGACGGGAACGCGGCGGCGGGAGACGCCCTGCATATCTCATGCGGCGAGGAAACCGCCCCGGATCCAGGCTCCGGGGGAGGCTCCTCCGGCCCGCAGAGCGGCCCCTCGGAAACCTCCGTATATGTCGCCGAGGCGGTTGTCGCATTCGCGGACGCCGTGCATTGGGATACGACTTACGACACTGTCATGTCGTTTGTCGGGGGAGATCCGCAAACCACCCAGGGAACCGTAGCCAGCATCGCAGGCGGGTTTCTGCTTGTGGGGGATATCGGCTCGTGCGCGAAGAATCTGTGGCGCTGCACCGGCTTTTCGGAAAAAGAGCCGGACTACGTCGAGCTATCGCTCGGTGGTCTCGGGATACTGACCACCTTTGTGGAGGTTACCGGCGCGGGGGCTCCTGTCGATGCCGGCGTGGCTTCGGTAAAGACTCTGGCGATTCGCTTCGGGAACAACCCCGACGCGATCAGGTTTCTCACCATCTTCATCGAGCGGATCAAGAATACCGCCGCGTTTGCCGGGAAATTTGGTTGGGCCGAAGCGAATTTCCTCGGCAAGATGGTATTGGACGTCCCGGTCTCCAATGCGTTCAAAGCCTTCGTTCACGACGACGCCATCGCGAAAGCCGCCATCCGCGCCACCGAGAAACTCGGGGACGACGCCGCGGAAATGTTCTATCAGGGCGGGCGCAAGGCATTCGAAACGCATGGCGCCGAAACGGCGAAGCGGTTCGTCATGATTTTCGAGGGCTTGAGCGACGCGGCCTTCGACGCCCTCAAGAATGCTCCTGCCGCCGAATTGGACGAGGCTCTTGAAGCCCTTGCCAAGGTGGCGAACAAGGGAATCGCTTCATTCTCCCTCACCCGCGTGCTCAACAATCCGCATCTGTATGGCACGGCCTATAAGCGGACCAACCTGATGAAGGACATGGGGGAACTCGCGGGGGTCAAGGGAATGGATCTGCTCGTTGACGCCCTCAAGGGTGCCAACAACAAGGGAACCCGCTATGAACTTGAAGGTGCGGCATTGCTAAAACGAAACGGATTGAATGTATTCGAGCTTACAATGAGAGTGAGTGTGGATTGGGGTGAGGGAACAGTCAGTCAATTCGGAAAGAAAACGGACATTGATGTAGTAGTGCTCGATGACTTGCAACGCGAGATATACTATCAGCTCAAAAGAAGCAGAAAAGCATTTCGTGGAGTAATCGAGAATGAGGCGTGGATCGCGAAAGCTCACAAGGATCTTGGGGCTGACCTTGGTGACTATTCACGCATCAAATATGCAACTCCTGATCTGAGTCAAATCCCGATCAAAGTCAAAGAACTCTTTGATCGACTTTCAATCGAAATAGTTCAAATCAATCATTTCGACTAACATGAAAAACGAACAACTTCAAGACGATCACCCCATTTTTTCCGCTTGCAGGACTGGCGATGTCGTAACAGTTGAAAAATTTCTGGATCAAGGAATAAGCATCCGGGCGGATAGCCCGAAGAACCCGACGTTGATGTCGTGTGCGACGGGAAGTGGACAACTGGATGTAGTGAAATTATTGGTGAGCAGGGGAATCGACGTTAAAGAGCCTCTTCCTGGTGTAGGGGGGGGGGCTCCCATATTCCTTGCTCTTGCTTATAATCGAAATGAACTTGTGGACTATTTTTTCGAGGCGGGAACACCTTACGATATTTGTAATGACTACGGCATCCAGCCATTGATGTGCGCTGCCGGAGCAGGCAACATGGATTTGATCAAAAGAATTCTCAAAGCCGGTGTTAATGCGGATGTTACCGATTCCCATGGGAAATCGCCTTTCATAGTTGCCGCAAGGGCAAGTCAAATAGGGGCTCTGGAAGTTCTATTGAATCACGGAGCGGATATCGAAAAAAAAGACAACGAAAAAAAGAACGCTTTGATACATGCCGCCCAAAAAGGGGAGTTTAAATCTGTCCAGTGGCTGCTGGTTCATGGGGCTGGCATCCAAGCCAAGGATGATCGTGGAAAGACCGCGCTGGATTGGGCCAAAGCCAATGGTCATGGCAAAATTGTGGAATTGCTCCATCCGCACATGGGCTCCTGAAGTATGAAGGCAATTCTTGAAGATAATCACCCGATATTTGAGGCGTGCAGGACCGGCGACTATGAGACGGTGGCCAAGCATCTCTCGGAAGGGATCAGCGTTTACGCCGAAAGCGAACACAACCCGACGATTTTTGGAATTGTGGCAAACCGTGGGCATAGGAGGATTTTGGAACTCATGATCCAGCATGGTCTGGACATCACCCGGCCTCACAACCGGTTCGGGAGTTCAGTAGCGGGATTTGCGATTAGTCGGGATTCGGTCGAATGGCTGGATTACTTTATCAAGTTGGGTGTTCCGGTCGATGCAATGGACAAGTATGAATCAACCTTGTTGAATCTGGCTGCTGCGGGAGGCAAACTCGAATGCCTCAGATGGCCATTGGACAAAGGGGCTGACATTGAAAGAAAGCATTATCTCGGAGGATCTCCGTTTTTCGAGGCGACCAGGAACAACCAGATTGCGGCGCTGGAAATCCTTCATAATGCCGGAGCGAACCGTGAGGCCAGGGATGGCGACCAGAACACCCCTCTGATCATCGCGGCGAAAGCCGGAAAGTTCGAGGCCGTTGAATGGCTCCTTGACCATGGGGCCGACATTCACGCTAAGGCCGAGCGAGGCAAGACAGCTCTGGACTGGGCGAAGGCGAACGGGCACCAGAAGATTGTGGAATTACTTCAGTCGCGCATGGGTTCATGATCCTTCAAGCGGAATTTATTAAAATGTCCAAACCTCCGCGCCCGCCAAAGCCCTTGAAGGTCCCGCCAAGGTGGCGAGCAAGGAAATCGCTTCATTCACGCTCACCCGCGCGCTCAACAATCCGCATCCGTATGGCACGGCCTATAAGCGGACTAACCTGATGAAGGACATGGAGGAACTCGCGGATATTCCAAATCTGAAAGGTCTCGAAGATGCGATTGCCATGCTCAAGACAACTAACGCTCAAGCCAAAGGCTTCCGCTACGAAATCGAAGGGGCCGCGTGGCTGGCACGAAATGAAGTAGAAGTGGTCGAGTTAACAAAACGAGTGGCCGTGGTGATTGAGAACGGCGCACAAGTAGTCAAAACAGACATTGACGTTGTGATTCGCGAAGGACAGGATCTCATTTATTATCAATTCAAGCGAAGTCCTGATGCTCTTGGATATGGCAAAAACGGGCTTGAGGCAACTAAATCGTGGGTGGCTAAAGCAATGAAAGATCTTGAATTGGAAATCCCTGATTACTCTCGGATTAAGTATGCTTTACCAGAAGGTGTTTCAATTCCTCCTCAAATCAAGAAATGGTTTGGCACCCTTGGCCCGCCATCGATCGAAATCGTAAGAATACCGCACTTGGATTAAAAATATGAACTATGCGAATTTTGACAAAGACAAGCATCCTGATTTGCATCCTATATTTATATCGTGTAAAAATGGTGACTTAGTAGAAGTTGGGAATTTTCTTGCAACCGGAGTGAGTCCTTACATTGACCATCCTATGCACCCGTCCCTGGTGGTCATTGCGATTGGGGAGGGAAATATAAACATGCTTAAATTACTGATTAAGCACGGATTGGATGTAAATAGGCCAGTCAATAAATTTGGAGAAACTCCCTTGTTGCGTGCCATAAGTAAGAATAACATTCAAATGATTGAGGAGCTAATCGCTTCCGGCGCAAATCCGAATCTTGCAGATCAGATTGGTTTTAGCCCGCTAATGTCAGCTTCTGCTGGCGGAGATACCGAGATGATCGAGTTGCTGATCAGTCGTGGCGCAGATCAGAATCAAATCAGTGATAGAGGAAGGAGTCCATTGCTGGCGGCTGTCGCCAGTGATCAAGTGATTGCAATCAATTGGTGGTTGGCAAACGGTGCCAATCCGGAACAAAGAGACGCAAACGGCAGCACGGCATTGATCATCGCCGCAAAAGGGGGCAAATTGGCGGCAACACAAACGCTCTTGGATCACGGGGCCGACATTCTTGCCAAAGACAAACGGGGCAAGACCCCCGAGGACTGGGCGAAGGCGAACGGGCACCAGAAGATTGTGGAATTACTTCAGTCGCGCATGGGTTCATGATCCTTCAAGCGGAATTTAATAAAGATCCCCGCGGCAAGCCGCGGGGTATTCGGAATTCTTCTTTCCTCTCATGCGCCGCAAGCGGCGGGGAATCAGACCCTCCGGAGATTGAATCCTCCGGCGATGGTATTGGCGTCGTGAGAGTCCACGAAAGCGCTAGAAGAGCGCTTCTTTCGCGCCCAGAGCGCCAGGATTGAGCCTTTGCCACTCTTCGGCGGAGATCACGCCATCACGCAGGCGTTCGACCTCCGCAGAGATTGCAGAAGCGAATTCACGGCGTTGGCCGGGATCAAACTCAAGTCGCACGGCCACCGCGCGAAGAGCATCTTCAGGCAGGGCCTTGAGGGTCTCCACCGGATGCTCCATTTGCCTGTTACACTTGCGGACCGGCTCGCCGACTTCCTCGATCATGTTGTCAGGATTCCGTTAACTCGAAAAATTGTCGTGTAGTGTGTCACGGTTTCACTGTCATTCTGTCGAACAACCTGAGCCAGGCGGGCCTCGCGCCCGACTTCCGGCTTCCTCCAATCCATCCAACATCTCTTCGAACTCAGCGGCTTTTTCATCGCAAATCCCCGGGAGGGAAAGCTCCTCCTTGATCGCGTTGCCCTCGGTGTCCATGGCCCGGATACGAATCCGATCCGCGAGATCAGCCGGAACCACAATGTTGCCGTTGCCCGGAAAGGCGAAATGTCCGGCATCTGTCGCCTTCCGGAAACTCCGATCCCCATCCTTCCTTTTCTCCGGGACATGCGCCGAATCCGTCTCAGCCGGACGGGTTTTCATCAAGTCCGGTTACCCGGATCCAGACTCCGCCGCGACGGCGACAACTCCGTCGAACGCCAGGTCCGGAAAAAGACATGCCCGCCCGTCATGGAACTCCCCCAAATCCCCATCTCCGAAAAACAACGCGGTTTCCTCCTGCCGAAGCAGGGGGGAAGCCACCTTGCCGCCGTTTCCCCTCAAAGCGAGTATACGGAAACGCCCCGGCAACCCAGCTTCTTCCCGGGAGGCACAGCAAGGCGCCTCCCCCACATCCCACCGGCTGTTCACCCCGGATTCCGAAGGTCGGGCCCGAAAAGGAGAAAGGACAAAGGCTTTGGAAACGACCGCCGCCCCGGATCAATAGCTGCGCCCCCAGAGCGCGCGGACTTCCGTCCCGGCTCCGGTGAGGATGCACTTGCCGGAGCTTGGCAGGCCGAGTGGCGTGACCGGGATGCAGCGGATGGTGATCTTGTGTTTTTTGGAGATTTCGTCCTCCTGCTCTGGTGTCCCGGCCCACGGGGTGTGGAGCCAGCCGGGGTTTTCCTGCGCCCAGTGGGCGTCGAAAGCCTCCATTGAATCGCAGGGTTGGATGTTCGCATCACGAAACGCGGTGGCGCGTTCCAGCAGATTCCGGTGAATGTCCTCCAGCATCCCGGACGCCTCACGGATGAAGTCCTCCTTCACGGGGAAATCCTTGGCGCTGCCGGGTTGGTCGCGGCGCTGGACGCAGCACTTGCGGGTCTCGATGTCGCGCGGGCCGATTTCCACACGGATGGGCACGCCCTTTTTGATCCACTCCCATTTCTTCACACCGCCACCGAGGTCGCGGGTATCGACGTGGACGCGCAGCGGTTCGCCGCGGAACGTTTGATGGCGCAGGGTTTCAGCGAGCGCCTGGCAGGACTCGATCACCGCCTGACGGCTGTCCTCCTTGGGAGTGATCGGCAGGATGACGATCTGCTGGGTGGCCACACGGGGAGGAAGCACCAGGCCGTCGTCGTCCGAGTGGGCCATGATGAGCGTGCCGATCATCCGGGTGGAGACTCCCCACGAGGTGGTGTGGGCATGTTGCACGGTGCCATCGCGCCCGGTGAAGGAAATGTTCTGCGCCTTGGAGAAATTCCGGCCGAGATAGTGGGAGGTGCCGGCCTGGATCGCTTTTTTGTCCTGCACCATGGCCTCCACAGTCAGCGTCATTTCCGCGCCGGGGAAACGTTCGTTTTCGGTCTTCTCTCCGGGGATGACCGGGATCGCCAGGTGGTCTCGCAGGAACTCCTCGTAAACCATGTGCATCTTGCGGGTTTCCCCGATCGCCTCCTCCTTCGTCTCGTGCGCGGTGTGCCCCTCCTGCCAGAGAAACTCGGCGGTGCGCAGGAACAAACGGGGGCGCATCTCCCAGCGCATCACGTTCGCCCACTGGTTGATGAGCAGGGGCAGGTCGCGATAGGACTCGATCCAGCGCGCGAACGCCGCGCCGATGATCGTTTCGGAGGTCGGACGGATCACGTAGGGCTCGGTCAGTTCGCCCGTGGGAATCATCCTGGTTTTCCCGGTGCTTTCGTCTTTCACGGCCTCAAGCCGGTGATGGGTGACCACGGCACACTCGGTGGCGAAGCCCTCGGCGTGCTCGGCCTCCTTCTCCAGATAGGAAAGCGGGATGAGCAGCGGGAAATAGGCGTTCTGGTGCCCCGTCGCCTTGAACATCCGGTCGAGCTGCTGCTGGATGAGTTCCCAAATCCCGTAGCCCCACGGCTTGATCACCATGCAGCCCCGGGTTTCCGAGTTCTCCGCGAGGTCGGCGGCCTTGATGACTTGCTGGTACCACTCGGGGAAATCCTGGGCCCGGGTCGGCGTGATGGCGGTCTTTTCTGAGGACATGGTTGCTGCGGGGATTGGAATCACGAAGTCGCCAAAAGAGCATTAAAAATCTGCCGCCACCCCGGACTTTCCCCTTGGAATCCGACGCCCGGCGTCTCAGTCTGCAAGGGATGAATCCGGATGAAACGCATGGCCGCTTCCTTCCATCGCGAGTCTTCAGCCGGTGGAAATGGATCGTCCGCTTCGGCCTTTTGATCGTGCCGTTCATCCTGTTCCTTTCCGGCTCCGTACAGTTGTATTTCAGCCCCACCCGCTACGACAGCGGCACCGTGTTTGAGATCGTCAACGGCCCCGGCCTGCGGGAGACCCAGGAACTCCTCCTCTCTGACAAGGTCATCGCCCGGGTCGTGGAGAAACTCGAACTGCCCCGCCGCCTCGGAACCGACCGGGACAATTGCATCACCGGCATCCGCGAGAATCTCAAAACCGCAATCCTCCGGGAAACCAACATGATCCGGCTGGATGTGACGATGGGCAACAAGGTCGATGCCCGCGATGCCGCGGAGGAAATCCCCCGCGCGGTGATCAGCTATGTCTCCGACACCCTGCGCGCGCGCTCCAATGAAAAGATCATTGAGATCAAGCGCTTCGAATCGGACGAAATCGACAGGGCGAAGGAGCTTTCCGCCCGGTGGATCAAGCTCCAGGATGTCCATGGTGAAAACCCGGCCGAGCCCGGCGCGGTCATCGCGCTGGAGCGGGCGCGCTCCGCCGCCTTGCGCTCGGAAGCGGAGGTGGCGAACTTCGGCTCGCTCATTCAGGCGGAACAAACCACCCTCATCGGAGAAATGCCGCGCCTCGTCGTGCATACCCCGGCAAGGATCAACAACACGCCGGCAAGCCCGAAAACCGGCGAGGAGCTGGGAAACCTCATTCTGACCTGCCTGGCATGGGCGCTGGGCGCCGCCTTGCTGCTCCCCTATTTGCTGGAACTGGTGTTTCCCCCCACCTCCCCGCGCCAGCCGCTCCCTGATCCGATTGTCGAACTCTGACGCTTCGCTTCACAAAGCGCTCGGGCGGAAACAACACAAAAACCTGCGCTTTTTGCAATCTTTTGTAGAGCCATGTCATGCAGCCGCTCAGGCAGCCCGGCGAAACGCTCCGCGGCTTGGCGGACCGGGGAGCGCTGCGTTTTCGCGCCGTGTGATCCGGCGGCGGCGGTGCCGGATTGCGGGCAGCTGGCGGTTCTGTTGTCGAGGGCGGTGAAGGCGGGACTGCCGCGCCGGGTTTGTCGGGGGATCTGTCAGTTTCCGGTGCCTGACCACCCGGCGGAGAATCTGCCGTTTCATGCGGCTTGTTTGACCAACTCGTGGACGAGGCGCTGAAGTCGCGCCCCGACCTGTCGGTTCTCCGTCCGGTGGTGGAAAAGGGGCTGCCCGCGAGCGTGAGCAAACCGTTGAAAACCACCGGCAAAGTATCCACTTGGAAACTCACAATCGAAACGCGTCCCGGACAGAAACATCTGCCGGCGCAACGCATCCATCTCGATATCCGCGCCATCCCCAGCCATGACCCTCGGCCGATGATGCTTCGCAACATCCACGGCGTTGATCTCGGCACCTCCGGTCTGATCCTCCAGGCCCAAAGCCGCGAGGAAATCCTGGCCGACAAGATCATCGCGCTCGCCTTCCGGGAATGGCCAGACCACCACCCCGGCCACGGCCGGAAAAAATTGCGTGGAAATTCCCACGCTGGGGGTTTGACAGGGCGGGGGCGAATCGCCTTACTTGCCCCGTAAGGCATAAAACCCCGAGCGCGCATGAGCGAAAACGAAAACCAACCACCCTCTCCGTCCAAGCAAACCTCGAGCGTCCCCCTCAAGAAGGAGACCGTCCGAGTGACCTTGAAGGCGGCCGACGCACCTCCCGCCGTACCGTCCGCCACCGTTCCCATGGCTCCGCCCGTGCGTCCGCCCGTACCCGGCGCTCCTCCCACTCCCACCGCGCCACCGGCCGCCGCCCCGCGTCCGACCGCGCCGGCACCGACCATTCCGCTGCGCACGGCTGGCGCTCCGGGCGCTCCCGCTCCCGCGCCTACGATCAAGCTCGCCACCTCTGCGGCTCCGATCGGCACCGGCGCCCTCAGGCCCGGCACCGCTCCCAGCCTTCCCGGTGGCACCCCCACCCTGCCCAAGGCCACGGTGCAGCTTCAGGCTCCCACCCAACCGCTTGGCACTTCCGGCCCCAGCGCCTCCCAGGCCTCCACCTTCCAAATGGATGACGACGAGGACGAGGAAGCCAATGAAGGCGTGGTGAAAGTCCTCGCCGGCGTGGGATTCGCCGCCGCCCTCGCGCTTCTCGCCTTCCAACTGATGCTCTCCAACAAGTGGATCAGCGTGGAAGACAACCCGAGACCCGGAGAGTGGTCCCAGCTTTTCGATTAAACCAAACCCCTATCAATCACCATCATGGCCTGGCCCATCATCAATACCGTTCTCGCCGCCGGAGTGCTTTACCTCGCGTTCGCCGCAGGTGCCCTTCCGCTTGGCTGATCCCTCCGGATCCCACCCCGTCTCCAAGAGCCGCTTCCCTAATCCGGGGAGCGGCTCTTGACGTTTCAGGCAACACGCTCCATGGTCCCGGCCATGGCTCTGACACTCAACGAAACGAATTTCCAATCCGAAGTCATCGACTCCAGCGTGCCCGTCCTCGTGGACTTCTGGGCCGAATGGTGCGGCCCCTGCAAAATGATCGGCCCGGTCATCGACCAGGTCGCCGCCGAAGTTGGTGACACCGCCAAGGTCGGCAAGGTCAACGTGGACGAGGCCCGCAACCTCGCGGTGCAATACAACATCCGCTCCATCCCCCTGCTGCTGTTCTTCAAGAACGGCGAGGTCAAGGACCAGATCGTCGGCGCCAGCGTCACCAAGGACCAGCTCAAGGCAAAGCTGGCGGCCCTGGCCTGATCGCGGAAAACTCCGGCAATCTAACAAAAAACCGGCATGGGCGACCGTGCCGGTTTTTTCGTGGAATCGTGGCGGCGGTTTGAAACCGCCATGCCCCCGATCAACCCGGATTCCGATATTCGGGAACAACGAAAAACGCGGAAATGACGAAAAATGAAGAGGCGTGCAAATGGATGCCCGCACACCATTCAACCCCGAACTCCGAAGTTGTGATGCCATTACAGCGTATTTTGGCCGCGATTTTGTTCCGTTAGAAAGGATTGGTGCTGGTTGATCCGCTTGATCCTTCCTTGGATGTCGGGTGCAAGTTGACTCCCTGTGGCCGATTTTCGTTATCGATTTCGATTCCCAAACCGGAATTCGGATGATTCGATGCCAGCATATCAAAAGGAGTGAACATGGCGATTCACCACAAAATCCATCCACAAGTGAACACAGCGCGGTTACACCCCGCCCGTCTCATTGTTCCATTGGCCATCCTGCTTGTGACGGGAGCGCCGGGAGAGGACAAAACGCCTGAACCGAGGGATGCGGACAACGGATCGGAGATGCGAAAATATCAACCCGATCCTGGTGCGCAACTCCCTCCCCTGGCCAAACAGTTGTTTCAACTTCAGAGGGCCAGCTTTGATACCCCGGAGGCCCGAGGAGTGGCGATCCGCCAGTGGTTTGCTGCAAACGGGGCCGCGTTGAAGGCGGAAAGCGACGCCCGCCGCGAAGCGGAGCGACCCGCGAGAGAGTCCATGGAGCGGGAAGCCAGGCTTCGGCTTCAGGAAGCCCTTGACGAACAGGTGGCCCTCGGACGTCTCGGCGCATTGGAGGCGGAGTTCATGCGGCTCACCCGGGCTCCCTTCAATAGCGCCACCGAGCGCCACGAGGCGGTCCGGAAATGGAACGCCAGGAATGGAGCCGCGCTCAAGGCCGAGAGGGACGGCAGGCGCGCGCGGGAAGCCCCGGAAACAGCCGCCCTCCGTGCGGAAGCCGCTGAAACCAGCCGACTGCGAATCGCGGATGCCCTGGAGAAGGGCCTTGTCGGTCCGCGTCAGGCGGAACTCATGAGCCTGCACGCGCGGGCGGATCTGACTCCCGCCGAGAAGGGTGCCGCCATTCGAAACTGGATGGCCACTCATGGCAATGCCCTGAGGTCGGAGCAGGCGGCCCGTCGTGGCTCCGCGCCCCCGGGACCACCCGGGCCACCGGGCCAGCAAGCCAAGGATTCACCCTGACTGTCAATGCAACCTCCCGGCCTTTCGCTATGACCCCGAACATCCCCATGCGCATGAAACCAAAATCATCCCACCGCAAGCTGGCGCTCTCCGCCGCCATCCTGTCCTGTCTCGGCCACGCATCCCTTTCCGCCGCCACACCAATCACCGGCGATACGATCCCCGGCCCCATCTTCTCGCTTGGCACCAATGTCGGTGCTCCGCTCGGTGGCGTTCACTTCCAGTACACCGAGCTGAACAACGTCCCCGCCCTCTCCCTGCTCTCCAACTCCATAACCCCGGCTCTGTGGGAATGGGGTTATGGCTTTCAGAGCCAGCCCAACCTGGTCCTACAAATGAGTCTGAACACGGGCAACGTTCTCACCCTTTATGGAAGTACCCCGGCCACGAATATTACTCTAGATCCCGCCACCGCGAAGATACTAATCGGCAATCAAGGGGTCATCACCCAGAATCAGTCAACATTCTCCACCGCCTTTGGTACATGCACGGCTACAGGGCATGGTTCAACAGCCATGGGATCGTATGCGTCCGCCAGTGGGGACGGCTCTACCGCTATTGGGTTTTACGCGTCTGCCAGTAATATTGGATCTACAGCTATAGGATGGGAAGCGTTTTCCAGTGGAGAAAGCTCAATTGCGTTGGGTTCGTCGAGGGCGTACGCAAGCCATTCAACCGCAATGGGAGATTCATACGCCCATGGTGACTATTCCACAGCAATGGGGTACAATGCCGCAGCTCGTGGATATGCATCAACAGCGATGGGATCTTCCTATGCATACGGCATGTATTCCACTGCGACAGGGGAATCATACACTTATGGTGACTACTCTACGGCGTTGGGATATTCCGCATCAGGCATTGGCGATGGTTCATTAGCGGTGGGTTCAGCATTCGCGAGTGGCTATCTTTCTACTGCGACGGGAACTGGGATTGCTTCCGGTGGCTATGCCGTAGCTATGGGATGTAATGCTGTTGCCTACGGAAATGCATCAACAGCGTTGGGAAACGCGAGTGCTCATACTGAGGTTTCGACAGCTATGGGTGCCTCAACAGCTTCCGGTAGTCATTCAACGGCCATGGGTGCCTCAACAGCTTCTGGTGGTTTTTCAACGGCAATGGGTCTCTCCACCGCTTCCGGCAGTTATTCGACGGCAATGGCCCAAAGCCAAGCCACCGGTTCCCATACGATGGCGTCAGGTTTTCAAGCTCGTGCCACCTCTTATTCCAGCACCGCTTTCGGACGCTACAACACCAGTTGGGTCTCGGGGCAGGGTGGTTCGGCCACAACGTGGGTTGACACCGATCCCCTGTTCCAGGTGGGCAATGGCACCGGTTCCTCGGCGGCCACCGCGTCCAACGCGCTTTCCATCCGGAAAATCGGCCAGACCACGCTTACGAACAAGGCGTGGAAGGCAAACAACAACGTGACACCCACTACAGCCAATGCGGATGCCGAGGCTTTGGTCGTGGAGGGGCACACCCGTTTGCTGGGCAATGTCACCATCAACGTTCCACAGGGTGATATTTCGATGGGAATCTACGGGCCATGATCCGCCGGGTTTCCGGAATCAATCCGGGGATCATTCACACCTTGTTCCAACATCCGGGCCAACGAATTTGCCAAAACCCATGAAATCCATCCTCCGCCCGCGCTGCCTCCACATTGCGGTTTCCGTCGGCGCGTTGCTCACCCGGACGGGCGGTGCCCCCCCGGCCTGGTGGTCCGATGGCGACCCGCCGGTCATCACCGGTGGCAACCAGAACAATGCGGGCCCGGCCAATATTGGTCAGGCGAAGTGGATGATTGCGGAGGCGCTCCGCGCGCTGGATGCGGCCGCGCCATCGGCCGCCAACCAGATCAGGGCGGATCTCGATGGAACTCCCCCGGACTTCCCGGACCGCATTGTGGATCGTTCCGTTCCCGATCCGAAGCCCGCCGGGTGGGCCGGGAAACAGAAAGCCCCCCTCCTCATCGGCCAACTCAAGGCGCTTGCCCATCCCTTCTACAACCACCTCAACGCCTTGGACAAGGATTGGGTTCTCGGACAGATCCAGGAAAACCACAACGGGGCCGCCGCCTTGAACACCCACTACTGGCAGGTCTTCGGCAATCCCGACTACACCGATGAAGGCTTTTTCCCATGGAACCCCTCCACCCCGCCGCAATCCAACAAGGCCCCCGCCACCATCGGCCAACTCAAGGCGGTGTTTTCGCTCAGATTTGATGGGATCGATTCCGACAACGACGGCCTTCCGGATTGGTGGGAGCTGAAGCATTTCGGAACCTTGGACTACAATGCGGAGGATGACTTTGATGGGGACGGTTGGGAGAATTCCCGGGAACTGCTTGAAGGGACAGACCCCCGGTTGATCGATACCGATGGCGACGGCGTTTCCGATTCGGAGGATGGAAACCCCTTGGTGCGCGACCAGTCGGAGCCCTTCATTGGCGAAACCCTGCGCATACTTACCCCGTCAAGACCCTGAACGCTTCAAACGGCCTTCCCATGAATCCATCTGTTGCTTTAAAACATCTCGCATTGTTTTCTGTCGCCGCCTCTTCCTCAGCGGAGGATCTCCGGGTGCCCGATACCCGGGATTCGCTCGATGGCGATTCCCGCCGGCTCGGGCGGGAGGCCCGCATGGCCCAGTGGCGCTCATGGCGCTATGGCCTGTTTATCCATTGGGGCCCCTATTCCCGCCTGGGAGGGAGATATGACGGGAAAACGGTCGGGAGAAACACGGAGTGGATCATGAGATCCGCCCGGATTCCCAAGGACGACTACAGGAGGGTTGCGGAGGGTTTCGATCCGCAAAATTATGACCCTGCGGCCATTGTCTCTTTTGCGAAAGAGGTGGGATTCCGCTACATTATCCTGACGGCAAAGCATTACGACGGATTCGCGTTGTTCGATTCAAAGGCCAGTGATTTCGATTCGGTGGACGTGCTCCCCTCCAGGCGGGATCTTGTCAGGGAGTTTTCGGACGCATGCAAAGCCGCCGGGATGCCACTGGGATTCTCCTACTCGCTCAACATGGATTGGTATCACCCGGGGGCGGATGTTCTCGGCCCCGCATGGGATCCCGGGCAGGTGGGTTCAAAGGCCAGGTATCTTGAGGATATCGCGCTTCCGCAGGTAAGGGAACTGACCCGGAACTATGGAAACGTGGCCGTGATGATGTTCGACAACGGTCCCGCGCCTCCCAAGGAGCTGGCATCACGCTTCATCGGGGCAATCGGTGGAGGGACGGTCTGTTCCTTTGATTTCACCGGACGCAGGCAAGGTGATTATCTCTACACGGATGTGAACTCATCCGGCGCTTACTACCATCTGGATGACTGGGAAAAGTGCACCTCCGCCCATGATTCGTGGGGGTTCCGGCACGAACCGGCCAAATGGAAAAATGCCGATTCGCTGTTGAGGGAGTTGGTCGTCACGGCCGGACGGGGAGGGAATTTCCTTCTCAATATCGGTTTGGACGGAGAGGGAGCCATACCTCCTCAGGCAAGGGAACGGCTGTCCCACATTGGCGCGTGGCTGAATCAGTATGGGGACTCCGTGTATGGAACTTCCAGATCGCCGTTCACACGCCATGCATGGCAGGGAGGGGCGACGTTGCGGGATCGGGGTGAGGACGGCTGCACCATCCATATCCACCTTTTCGGGAATCCGGGCAAGGAACTTGTGTTGCCCGACCTGATTACCCGGCCGCTGGAGGCACGGGCAATGGGGACCGGCACTCCGATACCGTTTGGCGGAAGGCCCGGTGCTTGGAAACTTGATTTGTCCGCCTTCCGGATGGAGACCGGCATCCAGGTTCTGGAGATCAGGCTGCCTTCCTCCCCTGTCATCGGCCATGGACCCATTGGCAGCGATTCCGATGGTAACTACCCCCTTTCGCTGGCCCGTGCGAGTCTCACGGGGTCAGGCATGACCATAGGAAGGACTCCCTCGTCGCCGGACTTGCGGATCACCGGACTCGCGGACGCATCGAATCGCGCGACATGGGAGGTGTTTGCGGACAGGTCCGCATCCTTGAAACTGAGTCTGCAAGCTCTGCCGGATACCATTGCGGCCGACAGGAAACTCGTGCTCGCCATCAATGGCAAGGACCACGGGACGTTCGGTCCGGAAGAAACCGGCGGCAACAATTCCGGCGCATCGAAGCGGGTTCGGTCCTTTTCCTCCCCGGCATTCAATCTTTCCCCGGGCCTTCACAAGATCACGGTTTCAGGCGCCCCGGAAGAAGGCGAAAGCGAACCTCTGGTCGTGTTGAGAGCCCGCCTTCTGAAAATGTGAAGCCGGGCGGTTTCAGTCCACTCTATCGAAATCCATGAAAATCAAACGCATACGCCCGCTGTTCCAAGGATGGATGCTGCTGGTGCCGCTCGCCGCATCCGCACTCCGTTCGCCTGCCTCCCCATGCAACGCCTGTGGTGAGGACGGCTTGATCGAAAAGACGTTCACTTCCGGCAATGGCTGCGGCTTTAGGGCGATTATGACCGGAACGGACGCCGAGGGAGAGAAAAGCGGTCAAAAGATCAAGGTAAAGCTGAAACCGGAGCAAGAGTATGCGTTCAGCTTCGAAGACAGCGAAACCTCGGATGAAGAGGGCCCGTGCGGAGACGCCGCCGTGGTTCTGGGATGCGGCGTGGAATACAAGCTTATCGGTTATGTGCCAAGGAACGGTACCGAGCCTTTGTACGACGGAGGGTGGTCCGACGACGGAGGATTCCAGGTGTATGACAACACCTATGATGGCATGGGGACGAACTATCTGCTAAATCCCTCGGGTTTCGTCTTCCGCCTGGACTCCGGGGAGAGCAACGAAAGCCAGGGCGACAACGGTGATGACCACGGCAACGGCGCGGAGAACGGTGGCTCCATCAGCGCGTCGGATCCCACCGCCATTCCCGACCCCACCGAGCCAACGGTGGTCCCCGCCTCCTCCAGCCTGACAATTCCTTTGGGAAACATCGGAATCGGGACAGATGGCGCCGCGCCCTATCGCTCGGCGGGTGTTTTGTACTGGAACGGGCCGCTGCTTGGAAGTCTGGCCCAGCCGACGAAACTGGAGTATCTTTCGGTCTCTGAAATTCAAGCTCTGGCGGGCGAGTTCGCGGTTTCATTCGCCGATGCCTCGCCTGTCCCGGAAGGCCCCGCGGAGAAGCACCTCGTCACTCCCACCCGCCTGTTCCGCATTACGGGGTACGATTTCTCCGACCCGGAGGTTCCCGTTGCCTACAATCTGGCATCCCGCACTTACATCCGCGAGTATGTTCGGGAAACACGGACCGAAGGCCTGTCCACGACCCTTGGCCGCAATCCGGTTTCCTGGTACCGCATCGAGCCGGACACGGCCACGGGCGTCAAACTCATGAAGTCGGTCCGGGGCTGGTACAGCGGCAAATCCGTCAAGGCCCCCACCGCCAACGAACTGATCATCGACGACGGCCTGCACCGCAGGGAAGTGGTGATCACCAATCCCACCTCCGGCAGCTACTCGGACAGCTTTTACATCAAGACGGAGGTTGTGAAAAGGAATGGCGTGACAATCTCCCGGGCGGAGAACGAGTACCGCAACATCGAGGGGGAATACCGCTTGACCGAGGAAACGAAATACACGGATCCGGCTTCCGGCACAGGCCCATTGGTCACCTCGTACGGCTATTACGATTCGAACGCCCCCGGATTTCCCACAGGCACCACCCCCGGGGATCCCAGATGGGTTTCCCACCCGGACGGGAGTTGGCGGTTCTTTCGCTACAGCGGGGGCAACCGTGAGGTCTTCTCCCCTTTTGCCTCGGAAACGGCGCTCGATACCGCGGAGACCTATCAATCCTCTTTTCCCGTGTTTGCCGCCGGGGGAGCGGGACGCTACATCAAGGTTGTTAACGGTAACAGATACGTGTCCTCGGATTCCGCCGGCCACCCCGCCCCTGGGGAGCATGTGGGTGGGGCGCCATATGAAGGCATGGCATACCCCGTTGTGAATGAAAACAATGATGCGGTCCTTCCTGACAATGTCCCGCTGGTGTCGGATTCGTCAGGCATACGCTACATGCCGTCTATCGATTCCTCGTCCGGACACCGGTGGCTCGCGGGTGAACCGATTTTGACTTGGGGGGGGGATGCTCCGGCCCGCTTCCACGAATACGCGAAAGACGGAACCGCCGTCACGAAAACGGTAACTACCGGCTATCTGAGCGGGGATAATGCGCCGGGAGCCAAGCGGGTCGCGGCAATACGCTATTTCCACGAAGTTCCGGGGCAAAGCGAGAAAACCATCAGCATCTACGGTCCTCAGGGGCTTTTGAGCGAGGAGAGCCTCTATCACACCGGCCAAGGCTACACCAGCGCTTCCATCAAGCAGATCCTCTACCATCCGGACGGATCATACGCATCGACCAGCATCAATGGCGTCATCACCCACACGATCACTCGGCCTGATCCATACACCACGGTGGAGGCGGATGCCTCGGGGCGTGTCACCACCACGGTGAGAAACGCATGGGGTGAGGTGACTTCCGTCACCGAAGCCGGGGGCGGAGGTGTCCCGGCCCAAATCACAACCTACGAGATCAACGGTCTTCAGACCGTCACGCGCCTCAATGGCGTGCAAATCTCATCTCGCGTGGTCGATGGCCTCGGAAGAACGGTTTCACAGACGGATCAAACCGGAGCCGTCACCCATTTCTCATATCCCGACGGCGGGCTGAGCACGGAAGAGGTGGCTCCCGGCGGCATCGTTCGCCGCACCACCCGCTACTTGGACGGCGAGACCGCATCCGTCAGTGGAAATGGCACGGTGCATGAATTCCACTCCCATGAATATCTGCCGGATGGCAAAGTGGCCAGGACCGGAAGCTACGGATCCTCCACCGGGCATACTGGCAGGCAATCCCTTACCGAGACATTCGATTGGACGGATATGACAATAGTCACCCAAGCCTCGCCCGACGGGGGAATTCTGAAAACCGAAACGCAGTCGGTGCACGGGCAGGGCAGCACCACCACGCGTACTTCGATTTCCGGAGGCCTGACCACCTTGCTCTCCAGGCGTCTCGACCGCGGCTTCCTTGGCGCGGAACCGGCGGCTGGATTTCCCGGAGCCGTGCGATACTCCGGATATGACATGAATGACGACTCCCAACTGGATTTCGGCACCGGCGACCGCTTTTCGATGTCCGAGTGGCAATACGTTGAGGATGGTGGATACATCTTCCGCAAAACCCGTAGCCATCAGTTCCCGGATGGTATCGAGGCGGGTAAACTGACATCAGAGACCTGGGACCGCCTGAGTTTCGTCCCCGATGGGGCGAACGGATACGTGGAAAACCACAAAACGGTCGAGCCCTCCGGCCGTTCGGTCACGCACACCACCACCGTGAACCGCGCCACCGCCACAGCCGTCACGGTCACGGACGATTCCGCCACCGCGGGCATTGATTCCACCACCACGGCGGTCAATGGCCGGGTGACCAGCGTCCAGCGCCTCGGTTTCACAATGGCCGAGACTTATGCCTACAACTCATTTGGCGTGCTTGAAAAGATCACGGACTCCCGTGGTGCCGCGAGCCGCACCATCAATCAAAACTTCCAGGTGGAAAAGACCATCGACCACCTCGGACGCGAGACATCCTACACCTACTATCCTCCGGATGTGGCCAATGCCGGGCGCGTCCACAAGGTGATCCATCCGGGAGGCGCGGAGACCGAAACCCTTTACACTCCCCTTGGCCAGGTCGCGGAAATCAGGGGCGGCGCCGAATACCGCCGGGTCTTCGGATACAATTCCTACGGCGAACGGGAAACCCTCCGGACCTTCGGCGCCGTGCCGGCCACCACCCGCTGGGTCTACCAGCCCGCGACAGGCATGCTTCTGGAGAAACGTTACAACGATCAGCCCGGTTCGGGTTATGCCTATGAACACACGCCGGATGGAAAGGTCGCCAAACGCACATCCGCCCGCGGGGTGGTGACGGACTACACCTACGATCCCGCCACCCGGGACCTGGTGGCGGTCGATTACTCCGGCGATGGCGACCTGACGCCGGATCTGCTCTACGTGGACCACGATTCCTTCGGCCGTCCTCACACGATCACCGAGACCCTTGGAACCACCGTCAACATCCAGACACTCTCCTACCACAACCACAGCGGCGCGGTCTCCACCACCTACGCCGCCGATCACCAGTGGCTTCCCGGAATATCAGTCTCCCACATCCCGGACGATGCCCTCGGCCGGGCCGGCGGCTTCGAGATCAAGGTGGGTGCCGCCACAGTCGCGGAGCAAATGTATGGTTATCAGAACGACCCGCTCGGTCGCCTCCATACCGTTTCCTCCGGCACACTCGTCGCCGGGATGGAATATCTGGATGGCACCGGCACCCTGCGCAAGCAAACCGTCAGCACCGCCGGCGGAGCCATTCATGAGCGCCGTCTCGCCATCGACATGCTCGGCCGCACCGCCGGCGTGGAAAACCGGGTGCCGCAGTCAGGACCGGGAACCGCATGGACCACCATCGCCTCCGTCGGCCACGCGTATGACACCGCCGGGCGCAGGCGGAACGCCACCCGCGACGACGGCACCGCCTGGGAATACGCCTACAACACCCGCTCCGAAGTCGAGGGAGCCCTCAAGAAGACCGCATCGGGCACCACCGTGCCCGGCCTCGGTTTCACCTACGCCTACGATGGCATCGGCAACCGCAACTCCGCCACCACCGGCAGCCACGGCCATTTCACCGAGATCGCCTACACTGCGGACGCGCTCAACCAATACACCTCCATCACCCGCGACGGGGATTTCTGGGCGCTGGTCCGCGCGGACGCCGCCGTCACCGCAAGCGCCACCGCCGGGGCCACGGTGCTGGGAGTGACCCAAGAGGGAAATCTCCATGGCGCGCGGCTCCATCTGGACAATTCCCAAGGTGGAAAACTCGTCAACAGCGGCTTCGCAAGGGACGGGGTTCCCGTCGAGGGAGGCGTGGACCTGTGGATCCCGGCGGCCTCCGCCAGCCCGGAATATGACGCGGATGGGAACTTGACCGACGACGGGCGCTGGGTTTACGCTTGGGACGGCGAAAACCGCCTTGTCTCCATGGTCCCCACCGCCGCCGCCCTTTCCGGAAACGCCCCCGACGTGGAGCTGCGTTTCCACTACGACCACATGAGCCGCCGGATCGGGAAAACCGTTACCCAATCCGGAAACACCACCCGCCAAGCCTGCGCTTACGATCACTGGAACCCCGTGGCCGAGTGGGAACTCGCGGGCGGTGCCCTCACGCTCAAACGCACCCACCTCTGGGGCCTGGACATCGCCTCCTCAGGACACGGCCCCAACTACCAGGCCGCAGGCGGAGTAGGCGGCCTGATCGCCGTCACTTCTCACTCGGCACTTCCCACTTGCCACTTTCCCTCCTACGACGCCAACGGCAACATCATCGCCTGGAGCGACGGCGCCGGAACGCTCCTCCAGCGCCGCGACTACGACCCCTTCGGCAACCCCGTGCTGGTCGAGAACCTTTCCTCCCCCGAAACCATCGCCAAACTCCCAAGCCACGGCTTCAGCACCAAACCTCAAGACCCGGAAACAGGCCTTTATTACTACGGCTACCGCTATTACGACCCGGTGACAGGGAGATGGCCGTCCAGGGACCCGATTGAAGAGGAGGGCGGAGTTAACCTGTATGGGTTTGTGAGGAATCGCGCGGTTAACAATGTAGATAAATATGGTTTGCAAACGCTGGATTTTAAAGAATATGCTGAAAAGTGCTGCTGCACTCCCCGAACGATTGAAAAAGGTGAAAAGCAATTGAGAGAACGTTATAAAAATATGATGGCGCTGTATGCGGCTCATGGCAGAAATCCCGGTGGAGAGGGGGGAAGGAAAAGTTGTAAGAACCGGGCCGCCGGGACAATGATGGCATTGAGTCCCGTGCCCAAATGTTGGCAGTGTAAAGAACAGAGGGGATTTACGCATCGGTGGACCCTTTTTGCTCACGACCATGTATGGGTTGTCTGTCAGTCAATTCCCATAGATGGAACACCTCCAAAGCAGATTGCTTTCGATTCATGGTCCGGCTATGCGGACGGAGTATCAACTCTGGTTCTATTTGCGCGGTTTCCTGTTCCGGGAGTTGTCCAAAGCCCAACCGATATTTCTATCAATAACTGCAAGCGAGAACTTCCATACACTTTCCCCGGAAACCAACTCTTGCAAACTCAAGATTAATCCCGAAAAATGAAATATTCAAGCATTGTGGCGGTTTTAATCTATTGCCTGCTTATTGGTTGTGGAAAGAATAGCGATGTGCAAGTGACAAAGACCGTGAGTTCCACGAGGAATTTATTGATTTTGATTAATGAATATAAAAGAATGCATTCAAAATTACCAATCTCTCTTGATGATGCGGTGACGGAATTCAGAGAAAACATTTCGGGTAATATCCCAGCAGAACAATGGGATTACATTGTAATCAACGATTCATACATATTGATTTGCAAAAAGAGATGGGGGGACAAAATCATTCTGGGATATCCGCCAGAGGAGGTTGAAATTATAAATATTGATGAATGGTGAACATTGATGGTTCTTCCGTAATTTCAAGAAACAGTGCAATTAACAAAAATTTTCTTGCCGTTTTCCGCCACCGCCGGAAAACTGGTCAACAGCGGCTTCGCCCGTGACAGGGTTCCCGTCAAGGGAGGCGTGGGCCTGTGGATCCCGGCGGCCTCCGCCAGCCCGGAATATGACGCGGATGGGAACTTGACCGACGACGGGCGCCGGGTTTACACTTGGGACGGCGAACAATGCGACCGGATAGGGAGCATTTTGGACGGAGGCGAAGCCGGAGCCCGAAGGGTTCATTTGCCGATGCCCCGGCAAATGAATCAAAACCGCCTTGTCTCCATGGTCCCCACCGCCGCCGCCCTTTCCGGAAACGCCCCCGACGTGGAGCTGCGTTTCCACTACGACCACATGAGCCGCCGGATCGGGAAAACCGTTACCCAATCCGGAAACACCACCCGCCAAGCCTGCGCTTACGATCACTGGAACCCCGTGGCCGAGTGGGAACTCGCGGGCGGTGCCCTCACGCTCAAACGCACCCACCTCTGGGGCCTGGACATCGCCTCCTCAGGACACGGCCCCAACTACCAGGCCGCAGGCGGAGTAGGCGGCCTGATCGCCGTCACTTCTCACTCGGCACTTCCCACTTGCCACTTTCCATCCTACGACGCCAACGGCAACATCATCGCCTGGAGCGACAGCACCGGAACGCTCCTCCAGCGCCGCGACTACGACCCCTTCGGCAACGCCGTTCTCGTCGAAAACCTGGCTCCACCCGAAACCATCGCCAAACTCCCCACCCACGGCTTCAGCACCAAGCCGCTGGATGCCACCATCGGCCTCCACTATTACGGCTACCGCTGGTACGACGCCCCCACCGGCAGATGGCCATCGAGGGATCCGATTGAGGAAGAGGGAGGAATCAACCTTTATGGGTTCGTGGGGAATGATGGGGTAAATCGTTTGGATATTTTGGGAAATTCAGTCGTTACAGTTCCTGATGTTGAAGTGTCAATCGGCAGCGGCAATTCAGTAACATTCGCCACGGAGACTCCGATAATGGAGTGTGTGCCGGGCACATTGGCAGGTGTTAGAGTCTGTTATGACACGGGAAAGAAGTCTCGGGATACAAAGTCAGTTAGTCTTGATCTGGCGGTGGTTTCGGACTTCAAAGTTGATTTTTGCAACAAAACAATTTCTCAAAGCGGGGCCATTTCGATTTAGGCAGTGCAAAACAATAAACTACCGAATTTGCTACCTTTGCGGATGAATCT
>CAZKQK010000081.1:0-24451 GCA_964554865.1 uncultured Luteolibacter sp.
ACGGAGATCGCCGAGCGCCGTAAAACAGGAATCGGCGAGCCCAAGGATCGGGTATTCGCGGGCACGATTGACGGCGTAAATCGCTTTTTTACCGAGCAGCGTTGGTCCGACGGCCTGCCGATCATCCCGCCCACAGTCGAACGGGTCGAAGAGTATCTCAAATATACGGACCAGCCTTGGGACACTGTGGTCGGCGTGCTGCCAATCGCCTATCGGGAAACCTTGGTCTGGCACGTGGCCGTCAATGGCGTGATGTCGGGATGTCCGCCGGAGTTCATGCCGGTTTTGATCGCCTATACCAAGGCGCTCGCGGATGGAAACTACCGCCGGACGCTGGCCAGCACCCACGCATGGACGCCGTTTTGCTGGATCAATGGCCCGCTTGCCCGGCAGCTGGGCATCGATGCACAGCAAGGTCAGATCAACGAGCCGCGCAACGCCGCGCTCGGGCGCTTCATCAATCTGGCCATGATGAATCTGGGGGGCTACTACGTGAAACAGGACCGCATGGGGAGCTTCGGATATCTGATGCCATGGAGCATGGCGGAGGACGAAGCGGCTTGCCTCAAGATTGGCTGGCAGCCCTACCATGTGCAAAAGGGTTTTGATCTCAACCAGAGCACACTGACCGCCGCATCGGCCTTGATGTGGGGCAACAACCTCACGCCGGCGTCGCACGACGGGGAGAGGATCATGGAAATGATGGCGTGGGACGCCGTTGAGAAAGGCCAGTTTGCCACGGGCAGCGGGCCGCGGCTGCCGAACCGGACCATCCTGATCACGGAGTTTGTCGCACGCGATCTCGCCCGGAGTTATCCGACGAAGGAAAAATTGGAAGAGGCCCTGGTCGCGGCGGCACGGCGACCCGCCTACGAACGGGCGCATGCCACCTATTGGGCCAACCCCGGCAGCGCCTTTCCCGCCCGATATACCATGGGCATGCACGAGAAAAGAATCATCCGCACCGAAAGCGGTGAACTGACGGAACCTCCGCCATGGATGGCGAAGGTTCCCGGCCAGGAAAAGATCCACACCGTTCCCGTGATGAAGACCGGCATGACATCCATTCTGGTGACGGGCGACGCCGACAGAAACAAAGTGCAGACCATGCCCGGCGGCAACTCCGCTACGATTGGAATCAAACTGCCCGCCAACTGGGATGAGTTGATGGCGGAGCTTGGTTATCGGTCTCTTAAAGAATTCTTCCTTAAGTAATTTCAAGCCCGCCTCGGTTTGAGTTGCCGAAAACCTGAAGGTTTGGCGAAAATCGCCAGGAAAAACATTTAACCAAGCAGAAATAAGCGATGGCCTGATTCAGCCTATGGGACAGGAAAATTCAAATTCATTCCTCCGGGGAAAACCGGATCATCCTCTCAATTCCGCCGAGATGCGCCGGGTGAGATCGGCGAGACGCGGGGCGGCTTCCGCCGGCGCGGGCGAAGGGTCGAAGCGGAGCCTCTGGTGGAGCGCGATGGCTTCGTCGAGAGCCGGATGGTCGCCGATCCGCGTGCGCAGGGGTGCCAGCCATTGGGCGAAAGTCAGGCCGGGAGGCCGCCGACCCAAAAGCCTGGTGGCGCGTTTTTCCAAATCATGGAGCGGGGTGCGGACAACGGGGCCATCGTAGGAAGGCGGGTGCCAATCGTCGTGGAGCGTGCGTTTCGAGCGCCACAGCCTGCGGGCCACGAAGACGGTGAGCACGAGCCCGATCAGTGTCATGGCGATCGAAACGCCGAGCCGGTTGCCCGGCCGGTTGCGCCAGACGAAGAAGTCCTCGCGGATGCGTTTCACCGAGTCGTTGAAGCGCTGCATCGCGGTGATGGCGGGCGTGGAGGATCCGAGCCAGTCCGGCGGAGTGCCGTCAAAGTCGATCCATAATCCGGAAGTTCCGTTCCAGACCCTCGACCAGGCGTGGCCGTGGGTGCCGCGGATGACGAAACTGCCGCGCTTCGGGTCCCGTTCGATCACGGCGTATCCCACCGTGTAGCGCGCCGGGATGCCAAGGCGCCGGAAGACGAGCGTGGCGGAGGTGGCGAAGTATTCGCAATGTCCTTCGCGCATGGTCCCGAGAAACTTGGCGAGCGCCGTGGAGCCTGGCTTGCCCTCGACGTCCGGTCCGTAGCGGATTCGGAGGTTGCGGGTGTAGCGGAACTCCTTGTGAAACCAGGTGCGCAGCTTGGCGAGGGTGATCTGGAGATCCTCGTCGCGCCGCAGGTCCATTTCGCGGATGGCGGCGTCGAGAGCCGCGGCATCGGTTTCCGGAATGCGCAGATCCTCCCTGGGAATGGGAGGGAGTTCCGGATTGGTGGAGCCTTTCCAGATGACCGATCCGTCGATGACCGGGTTGGCCGGAAAGATGCGCACGGTGCCGAAGCTGTTGCGCTCCACGCCGTCGAGTTCGAAGCCGCTGAGGCGCGTGGCATCGCCCGGCAGAGGCAGCGGGGTTTCCTCGGATGCCGTGCCGCGGAGCTGATAAACGGGAAGTCCCTCCACCGCCGCTTCGGACACGGCGGTTTCGTTTTCATCCTCCCGCCTGTCCAGAATCCAATACGCGGTTTCACCCACCTGGAAGTTGTCGAGATCCTTGAAGTCGGTGGCGGCGACGCGCTGGTTCTGCCAGTTGGTGCCGATGAAGGTGTTGAAGGAGCCGGTGCGGAGCAGCAGGGGTGGCGGGTTTCCCGGCGCCGGGACAATGCGCCAGACGATTTCCGGCGATTGTCTCACCGCGCCCGCGGTACCGATCATGGTGCCGGAGTAGTTGGGATCGAAGCGACCGCGCGCCAATCCGCCGCCGCGGCCGAGCCACTGCTCGAAGTACTCGATGCCGAGCCGGCCCGCGAAGCCGAAGAATGCCGCGATGCCGAGTACCGGAACGAGCGAGCGGAGAACGCTGTTGCGGGATCCCAGCAAACCCCACCCGGTGAGGATCACCACGCCGGGAAGAAACATCCAGGACTCGTTGCGGCCGCCGACCGCTCCGGCGATCAGGCAGGTGGCGAAGAGGACATTGCCGAAGTTGAAGACGGTGGTTTCCTCCATCAGCCCGAGGCGCTGGTTGCGCGCGTGGCGGCGGCGCGCGAGGAAGGAAAACGAGCTTAGCGGCAGGGAATCGCGCATGCCGTACGACTGGATGAACTGCATCGGCATGAGCAGCGGCGGCAGCCAGGAGAGCAGGTTGGGCAGGGCGCTGTAACGGCTCCCATCCAGCCAGATGAGTACCGCGGCGATGGCGATGGCCACGGTGGTGAGCTGCCAGGCGCGGCCGAAGGCCTCCTCATCGAAGTCCCAGCGCAGCCGGGTCCAGTGGCGGGCCTCGACCAACAGCGCCAGGATCAGACCCGGCAAGGGCCTGCCGGTCATCGCCCCCCAAAACAGGAGCGAGGTTCCCAACAGGAGCCGCGGCGGCGGATGGACGGTGTTTATGGCGGGATGGGATGGAAGTTATCAGTCAAGCGCGGCGAGCTGGCGGGGCATGCGTTTCAAATCCCTGGCGACATGGCCGGACTCGATCCAATAGCCGGGCACGCCGGGCGGCCGCGCGCCGTGGCCGATCACGATGGGAGCGCAGATGATGCCGGCATGGCGCAGCGTGGCGACAAACTCCGCGCGCGCCCCGTCCCAGCCGTTGAGAACGAGCAGGCATGATGTGATATCTTCCGCGTGGCGCAGCACAAGCCGGGCGAGCGGCCCGAGGTCGCCTTCGCGCTCGGGCGTGACGGCGGCAAGCACCTCTAACAGTTTATCCGCCCGCTCGATGCCGCGGCCGGCGGTCACCACATGCGCCTCGTTCTTGATGAACATCAGGTCGAGCAGCGAGTCGCTGGTATCGATGGCGGCGGCGAAGGAGGCGGCCACCGTCACGGCCTCCTCAAACACGGTGTCCGTGCGGTCGGCGGAAAGCGTGTCGAGCACCAGGCCGTAGCGCGGGTAGTGGGTGTCCTCGAGTTCCTTGACGATGGGGCGGCCGGTGCGCGCCCAGCTTTTCCAGTGGATCTGGCGCAGGGGATCGCCCGCCCGGTAGTCGCGCAAGCCGGTGAACTCGCCGGAGTTGCCGATGGAGTTGGTATTGGATTCGCCGGTGATCTGGAAGGCGGCGCCACCGGGCATTTCGATGAGCGGCAGCGGGTGGCGGCGCGGCAGCACGGTGACGGTGGCGGGCTCCGCTTCGATCTTCAGGCAGCGTTGGAAAAGCCCCATCGGATCGGGCAGGAAAACCCTGAGATCCTGAAGGCGGATCACCCCGCGGCGCAGCGGGGTGAGTTCGATGAAAACGCGTGAGTTTCCGCCGGGCCTGATCCGGATCTCATCCGCGGAGCTTCCCTCGATGAAGAGGCGGTTGCGCAATGTGAGCCATTGCCAGCGGAAGTAGGCGAAGGTGCGGTCGAACCGGTTGCGCTCCTCCTCGCCCGGTTCGCGCAAGCGGGTGAAGTCACCGATGGGCGGACGCGGATCGGGCGGTGATTCCCCCAGCCACGCGCGGGTGATTGTGCGGTTGGCATGGTTCCGCAGACTCACCGGATAGCGCAGCGTTTCGCCTGCCGTGGCGTAGCGCGGGACTTCGCGGCGGGCGTGGAGCTTGGCGCGGCGGAAAAGGGCGAGCGGCATACCGAGCGCGAGCATGGCGAAGCTCAGCGAAAAAAGCTGATAGACCGAGCCGCGCTCGTGGCCGATGCCCAGACAGGTGGCGAGGACGAATATCAGACCGAGGGCCACACCGGCGGGCCGGATGCGGCGGGCCATCTGGAAATGAAATCCCGCCGTGCGAAAGTAGGTGCGGTGGAGCCAGCGCTCGAAAGCCACGCGGCGCGAGGATTGATCGGAAAGCCCGGACGGTTTGAGAGTCGTTTCCATCCCGGCGCGAGTTTATACCGGCACCGGCGTGCTTTCAATCAGGTCGGCTACGATTTGCCTCGCGCTGGTTCCGGAGTATTTGGCGTCCGGAGCCAGTACGAGGCGATGGGCGATGACATCGGCCGCCACCGCCTGGATCAGCTCCGGAGTGACGAAGTCGTCGCCCTGAAACAAGGCCATTGCCTGGGAAACCTTCATCAGCGAGAGCGAGGCGCGCGGACTGGCGGCAAGCTGGATCTTCGGATGCCCGCGGGTGGCTCCCACCAGCGCCACCACGTAATGCCGCAACTCCTCGCTGAAGCGCACCTGCCGCGCGGCGGCCATGAGCGCGAGCACCTCCTCACGGCCGACAAGCGAATCCAAGCGGTCCACCGGATGGCTCTCCGCCTGATCGGCGAGGATGGCCGCCTCCTCGGCGGCGGTGACATAACCGAGCGCGCACTGCATGGTGAAGCGGTCCATCTGCGCCTCGGGCAGAGGATAGGTGCCGCGGAACTCGACCGGGTTTTGGGTGGCGATGACAAAAAACAAACCGTCCAGATCGTGGCGCAGGCCCTCGATAGTGGCCTGGCGCTCGCCCATGGCCTCTAACAAGGCGCTCTGAGTGCGCGGCGAGGCACGGTTGATCTCGTCTGCCAGCAGAATGTCCGTGAACACCGGACCGGGATGAAAACGGAACTCCTGGCTCCGGGGATCGAGCACCGAAATGCCGAGAATGTCCGAGGGGAGAAGATCGGGCGTGAACTGCACCCGTTTGAAAACCGCGCCGGAAACCGATCGGGCGATCGCCTTGGCCAGTGTGGTTTTGCCGGTGCCCGGAAAATCCTCCAGCAGCACGTGGCCGCCACAGATCATGCAGGCCAATACCCGCCGGACGACCTCGGGCTGGCCGCGCACGACGGAACAAACGGCGGATTCGAGCAGGTTGGCGGTCTGGGTCACGCTCATGGGTAGCTGGCGGGATTTCAGCGGCGGGACCGGAGCGCGTCGAGGATTTCCACGGGGACTTGGCGGGGCTATAGTTTGCGGGCCAGTTCGCGGACGAGCCCCGGCCCCCGATAGATGAACGAAGTGTAGATCTGCACCAGCGACGCCCCCCTCCTGAGTTTTTCGCGGGCATCTTCGAGCGAGGACACGCCGCCCACTCCAATGATCGGGATTTTCCCCGCGAAATGCCCGGCGAAGGCTTCCAGCACCCCGTTGCTCCTGTCGAATACCGGCGGACCGGATAGCCCTCCCGCCTCCCCGGCCCTCGGATGACCGGCCACGGCGGTGCGATCCAGGGTGGTGTTGGTGGCGATCAGCCCGTCCAGGCCGCCCTCAAGGAAAACCCTGGCAAGATCGCGGATCTGCGGTTCATCGAGATCCGGGGCCACCTTGAAGAGGATCGGGGTGTGTTTGCCATGCTCCGCAGCGAGTTTCCCCTGCTCCTTGCCGAGGGTTTCCAACAGTCGGGCGCTGGCTTCCGCCCCCTGGAGATCGCGCAGACCGGGAGTGTTCGGCGAAGAAAGGTTCACCGCCACATAGTCGGCCACCGGGTAGGCCTTGCGCAGGCAGGCGAGGTAGTCATCGGCGGCGTTTTCATTCGGCGTGTCCTTGTTTTTTCCGATGTTGAAACCCACCACCCCGCCAAAAGTCCGAGCACGTTTGACGTTGGCCACCCCGGCGTCGATTCCAGGGTTGTTGAAGCCCATCCGGTTGATGATCGCCCCGTGGGGAACCAGGCGGAACAGCCTGGGTTTCGGATTTCCCGGTTGGGGCCGTGGGGTGATGGTGCCGATTTCCACACAGCCGAAACCCAGACGGCCAAGCGCGTCGATCGTGTTGCCCTCCTTGTCCAGTCCGGCGGCCAGGCCGACCCGGTTTGGAAACCTCAGCCCCATCACCTCCACCGGCCCGAGCAACTCGTCGGCCGGCATGGCCAGCGCCAGAAGTCCGCTCCGTTCCGCCAGCCGCAGCGCGTTCATGCTCCAATGATGGGCGGTTTCCGGATCCAGGCGAAACAGGCCGGCCCGCAGCACAGGGTAAATCGCTTCAAACACGGCAGGACGCTGGAAAATCCCCGGCCCTTTGTCGAATACGGGTTTTGGCCAATGTGACCATTTTCGCCCGATTGATGCGCCAAATTGTCCCAAAAGATGGACAAATCGGTCACCGGGATTCGCTCAATGAGTGAGCGGTCACAACATTTCACTGATTTTCAAAATGTTATGAATCAGATCGCTTGGGCACAGGGATTGCTCATTGACGATTGAAGGTCAGAAACGATTCCAAAATCGACTCTTTTTGTATTTACAAAAAAGTCACATTGGAGTTATTTTAAGAAAAAAGACCGAATAAATTTCAATCTCGTGCGTTTAACCAATAACCCCACTACTTACCATGGCCTACGAATCCGACGGCAGTTTGAAGATCTACCTCCGGGAAATCTCGAAGACACCCTTGCTGACTCCCGAAGAAGAGATCGCCCTCTCCGAGCGAATCAAAAAGGGCGACCCGGAAGCGCGTTCGCACATGATCCGCGCAAACCTCCGCCTGGTCGTGAAAATCGCTCAGGACTACGCCAACTACGGCATGCCCGTCACCGACCTCATCTCCGAGGGCAACATCGGCCTGATGAAGGCGGTGGAGCGCTTCGATCCCGAAAAGGGAGGCAAACTTTCGACCTACGCCGCATGGTGGATCAAGCAATCCATCAAGCGCGCCCTGGCCAACCAGTCCAAGACCATCCGCCTGCCGGTCCACATGGTGGACAAGATCGCCAAGATGCGCCGCATCGCCGCCATGCTCACCGAGGCCCTCGGCCGCGAGCCGACCGATGAGGAACTCGCCGAGGAAATCGGCGTGCCCCGCCGCAAACTCGCCATGCTGCGCCAGGCCTCCCACCGCCCGACCTCGCTGGACGCCCCCATCAACGAGGGCGAAGCCACCGAATACGGCGAAGTCATCAGCGACGAACGGGCCGTAAACCCGCTCGACATGCTGTCCGACAAGAATCTCCACAACGAACTCGACGGTTTGCTCTCCGTGCTCGACGAGCGCGAGCGCCGGATCATCGACGAACGCTTCGGTCTGAACGGCCGCAAGGCGCTCACGCTGGAAGAGGTCGGGCGCGAGTTCGGCGTCACCCGCGAGCGCATCCGCCAGCTTCAGAACTCCGCCCTCACCAAGATGCGGCGCGCCCTTCGCAAAAAGGAAAAGCCGATGCCCAAGCCCCTCGCTTCGGCCATCGCCGAGGTCTGATCTCCCGAAAGTGTGATTGTTTTTGGTGTGCGAGCCGCGGTGGAGCGATCCACCGCGGTTTTTCTTGCCAGGAAAAACCCATCGCCCGCGGCCCGCTCTAACAAACCGGAGTCACTCCCTTCTTCAGGATGATGTTGCCGTAAATGGCCCTCTCCCCGGTGATCACCACCGCAAACGCCCGCCCGCCCGTGGCCATCATCGCGGAGGCCGCCGGCACCGTCCCGCGCTCCCGTCTCAACGGCTAGTTTTCCTCCGCCCATGAAGGTCCACTTCGATCTCGATCTCAAGCGCCTGGTTCCCGCCCCCGGCGAATACGGCTCCATCTCCGGCCTCCCCTTCATCCGCGGCGACTTCCAGCCCCTCAAGGTGGTCTTCCTCTCCGGCGGCGCGGAAACCGCGGACATCACGGACATCGTCGCGGTCATCAAGGCCGAGCCCGGCCCCGCCTCCCCGTCCCTCGCCCACACCACGGACTGGACGCCCGGCGGCTCCGGCGGCGGCTTCGATTCCGAGCTGGATCTCGGCGGCTCCGCCCTGGACGCCCTCATGGGCTCCGCCATCCAGAAATCCCTCCTCTTCGAGATCACCTGCCGCCACGCCGGCCTTGGCCCCATCACCTCCATCCCCGTGGCCGCCAACGTCACCGGAGACCTCTGGCGCGGCGACGAGGAATCCCCCTCCGCCGCCGCCACCCCGGATGACGAATGGGTGGCGCATGGCCATGCGCAGGAACTCGGCCACGGGAATCAGTTGCAGGCCCGCGCCAACATCGGCCTCGCCGGGTTGTTTTCACCGAGGAACATCGCCGCGGAGGAGGAACTGGGGGCGCAGGCACCGGCCGGAGACGGCCAGATCACCGTCCTTGTCTCCGGTGAGGAGCGCAAGGTCTGGGTCGGCGCGGGCGGGGTGTGGGTGGAGGTTTCCAATCCGCCGGCAGCGCCGGAAGCGCCTGTGTTCCCCGATGGGGACTGGCCTTCGGTGGCCCCGTTCGTCGGGCTGCGCACCACAAATGATGAGCTATACTTTTCCTTTTACTCGGCCACGGCGGAAAAAATCGGCGTGTTCAACTTGGTGGGCGGTGAATGGAAACTTATTTACACTGAGGCGTTTGCCTCCGGTTATACGGAAATACACTCGTCCTACCTGACCGGAGCGGAGGGGAGCAACCTTTTTCGCGTCGCAACGGTGATGTACGGGGCCTCGACCCATGACGGGGTGGAGGTGCTTACCGTGGACGGGTTTACAAACGCATACTGCAACTTCATGTGGGAGGCGGTGGCTCATATCCCTCCGGCGTTCGACGGCAGCTTCTTTGGCGGCTACAGTGAGGGGAGCTTCTATTTGCATGCTCCGGGAGTCGCGTTTGAGCATTTGATCCTGCCCTACTCGGGTGACTTGTCCTGGAACCTCGCGGGGGCGAGCGTGGCGACCGGTTTCGATCTGGCCAACTGCGGATTATCGGCGGCGGAATTGAACTCCATTTTTACGGACCTCGCTCCGGGGAGCGCGGACATCCACGTGAATGACAACCCCGGCAGCCACACCTGCGATCCGTCAATCGCAACAAGCAAAGGCTACACGGTAACAGGCGCGTCATGACCATGGTCATACCAGCCATCGGCCAGCGTTACCTCGACATGGCATTCGCCTTCCGGGACAGCCTGGCCGCGCACGCGTGGGATGCCGCCTGCATCATCCTGAGCAACATTCCCGCGCCCGGCTGCACACCCGCCGCGTCCAATGATCCGCGCGGCAAGGACATCAAGACCGGCTTTGCCCGATACCTGCCCGCGCACCTTGAAGGTCCGGTGATCCTCGCGGACGCGGACATGCTGGCCACCGGGCCGATGCCGGACTTCGGCGGCCCCGGCGAGGTGCGATCCGTCCGCCTGTGGAGCCTCCGATCCCCCCGGTGCGGCGGGCCGGTCTACGACTCGTTTCTGACCAGGTTCGATTCTGTAGCCACGGCGCGGCGCTTCAGTGCCCTGTGGTTCCGCGAGTGGGACAAGCGCAGGCCGCACACCGACGTGCCCGCCTACAACGCGACCGCGGAAGAGTTCGACCTGGCGTCCTTCGCGGCCCGCAGCGTCACCCGCCCCTTTCCCGGCCTTGAGCATTTTCGAGGCCGCAAACCCGCACGCAACAGTTATGCAACTACTAGTTAACAACGTCACCGGCAAGGTGAGATACGCCCCGCCGCCCGGCACCGTTCCGGGCACCGATGAGGAGCTTGTGGACATCCCGTTCGCCGACTTCCCTCCGCGCCCGCACATCTGGAGTGGCGGGCAGCTTGTCAGCCATCCCCGGACCTTGCTCCGCCTCGCTGAAACCGCCAATGGCATCACCGTGGGCGGCATCCGCCTGGCCGCCTCCGAGAGGGACCGCTCGCTCTTCGCCCAGGGCCTGGTCTTGTTGCGCGAGGCCGAGGACATGCTGCCGGACGAGGAGGCCAAGGCCGCGTTTCGCGCCAGCCACCAGACCATCGCCGACGCGGACGGTGTCACCCATACGATGAGCGTCACCGATCTGCGCTCCCTGCTCGTCGCCTACGGCAGCGCCTATCAGGCGCTGTGGACCGCCGCAGCCTCCACCCCATGATCCGCAAGCTCTGACCAGGGTCATGGAGACTCGCCGCCACCCGCGCCACCGCCGGTGGCGGGAAGCCCGCGCGGGCCGCATGGTCCGCCCCGCATGCCTTACGTATCCCCCTGGGAAGCCGCCGATGTCCTGCGCGCCGTGGAAGCGGCGCTGAGGCCGCGGCTCGCGGCCCTGGGCGGCACCCTGGATGTGGCGGGAGATCCGGATCACGCGCTGGATCTGCTGGCTGTCTCGCCCGCCCGCTGGCGCGTCATCCTCGGCTGGCCCGGCTACGGCGCCCACAAGGATGCCATCCTCGGCATGGGCCAGCACCGGGTCTACCTCATCATCCAGGCCGCCAAGGGCCTGGCCCGCTCCGGCAGCCCCATCCTCGCCGAGCGCCCCGCCCTGGGGAACTCCCTGGCCGGCCTCATCGAGACCGCCTCCCGCTGGGTGCGCGCCATGAAATTCCCGGATGCCTCCGGCGTGAACCCCCACGGGTTCGAACTCACGGGCAGCGCCTGGCTGGAACTCCCCGGAGTGGAAACCCTCCAGCACCAGCTCGACTTCTCGGCGGACGCCGCCCTCTCCGCCCTCTCCGAAAACATCGCCCTCACCCTGCCCTAACCACCGCCCGCCATGGCCCTGAACACCACCTACCCCGGATACATCTCCATCGCCGATTCGCCGGAAAACATCATCTTCGGCACCGTCCAGGTCGGCAGCGCCTTCGGCGTCTGCCAGTCCGCCGCCGTCAAGCGCACGGCGGACAAGGAGGAACTGGACGCCGCCCAGGGCAGCCTGCTGGCCGCCATCCTGCGCAAGACCCGCTTCGAGCTTACCCTCAAGACGCTCTTCACCGCGGACAAGTCCGCCCCCGGCATCGGCGAGCGCATCACCTTCCCGCTTGTGGGCGTGGTGGGCCACATCCTCGATGTCTCGGTGGACTGGGAAAACACCCAGGGGCGCCAGCTCGGAATCGAAGCCACCTCCTGGGATGTCTTCGATGCCACCACCGTGGCCAAGCACTACAACGGCTCCGCCTGGGTGGCCGTGGCCGACACCGTGGCCATCTCCTGACCGCCATGAAACCCGCCGCCTTCACCTACCCCACCACCGGTCCGGACGCCGCCCGCCTCCCGGACGGCTCGCCGCGCCCGGTCGATCCCGGCACCGGAAAGCCCCTCATGTCCGAGCTGGAGGCCAGTTGGCACGGCCACGTCTCCGGCATGGCCGCAAAGGCGGATGCGGAGCGCCGGGGAGACCGTGGCGCCACCGCAGCCCTGCTGGATGGAGCGGTGGCCGGCCAGGAAGTCATCGCCGGCTTCGCCCTCCAGCCGCTTTCCGTGGGCATCTTCGAGCTGCTCTCCATGATCCGCTCCCCCCACGCCTCCGAGCAGGGCGGCAGCGTGAACCTCATGGACCTCGCCCGCACCGTCCTCATCTTCGCGCACCCGGAGCATAGCTGGATCTGCCTGCGCGAGGGCGGAGACCGCACCGCCTTCGAGGCGGAGGCCCGGCGCGTCGCCTTCCGGCTCACCGCCCCCGTCCTGCGCCAGGTAAACGCCTTCATCGAGCGCGAGATGTCCGAGTTCTTCTCCGCGGAGGCCACCGAAAAAAAGCCTCCCTCGCCGGTCACAAACCCGGCACCCACACCGATGCCGTCACCAGCCTCACCCGTTCCCGCGCCGGCCCCGCCAGCGGCTGGGTGCCCGCCCTGACAGAGACCCTCATGGCGGAGTACGGACAGACCCTGCACTCCGCCGTCTGGCGCTTCCCCATCCGCGCCGCCTTCGCCCTGCTCACCCCGCGCGGAGAGCGCCTTGGCCACGGGCGCCAGGCCGCCTCCCACGGCGAGGGCGCATGGCTCGCCAAGACCGCCGAAGTCCGCGCCTGGCTGGCCCGGCACTTCGAGATCGTTCCGGAACTCCCCAGCTCTTCCTGACCCATGGCCCAAGGCATCTTCTACACCCTCGGCCTCCGCACCGCCGGCTTCACCGGCCCGCTCGCCGCCGCCCAGTCCGTCGTCGGACGGTTCCAGGGCTCCATGACGGCCATGGCCGCCAAGGCCGCCGCGCTGGCCGCACCGGTGGTGAGTGCGGGGGCCGCCTTCGCGGGCATCAAAAAAGCCATCGCCGCGGCGGCGGACATGGAGAGCACCGGCGTGGCCTTCAAGACCCTCATCGGAGACGCCGCCAAGGCCGCCGAGACCATCAACCGGCTCAAACAGCTCGGCGCGGAAACCCCCTTCGACTTCCCCGAGCTGGCGGACGCCGGCCGCAAGCTCATCGCCTTCGGCGAGGGCGCGGAGACCGTGCCGGACACCCTGCGCCGCATCGGAGACGTGGCCTCCGGCGTTCAGGCCCCCATCGCCGAGATCGCCGAGCTTTACGGCAAGGCCCGCGTCCAGGGCACCCTCTACGCCGAGGACATCAACCAGCTCCTCAACCGCGGCATCCCCATCATCCAGGAATTCGCCGCCATCCTCGGCGTGTCCGAGGGGCAGGTGAAAAAACTCGCCAGCGAGGGCAAGATCGGCTTCGCGGCGCTGGAGCGGGCCATCATCCGCCTCACCTCCGCCGGCGGGCGGTTCCACGGCATGATGGCGGAGCAAAGCACCACCACCAACGGGCTGCTCTCCACCCTCCAGGACGGATTCGGAGAACTCTACCGTATCATCGGCGCGCCCATCAACGACTTCCTCAAACCCATCCTCGAAGGGGCGATCGACCGCACGGACCGCCTGGGAGCCGGCATGGCCGCCTTCTTCGATCTGCTGAAATCCGCCAGTGAACAAGGCCGCCTCGGCGAGTTCCTCGGAGACTCCATCCTCTTCGGGGCCGTCCAGGCCATCAACGTCATCTCCGGCGGCATTCGCGGCTCGGTCGCCTACCTCGCCGCCGCCCTGCCCGCCGTCTTCTCCGCCGCGCGGGAAAGCCTCTTCGGCCAGCGCATGACGCTCGTCATCGAGAGCGCCTTCCGCGGTGTGGGCGAGATTCTCAAGGCGGCCATCCGTTCCGCCGCCGCCTCCGCGGCCTCCGCACTCGGCAGCGGAGGCATGGCGCGGGATCTCCACACCCAAAGCGAAGCGGACAGCGTGCGCGCAGCCACCTACTTCGGCACCGCCCGCGCCGGCCTCGCCGGCCTCACCGGCGAGGAACTCGCCGGGGTGGGCAAGGCCATGCTGGAGGCCAACGAAAAAGGCCTGGAAGCCTACCGCAAGGCACCCGCCAAGGACATGATCGACACCTCCGCCATCAAGGCCCGTCTCGCCGCCGTGGGCCGGGCCGTGAACCCGGAAGCCTGGGAAAAACTCATGCGGGCCGCCCGCGGCGGGCTCGTCCCCGCCGCGGAGGAAGCCGAGAAAGCCGCCCCCGCCCTGCGGGACCTCACCCTCGCCGCCGAGGAACTCGCCGGGAAAACCAGGCAGGCCGCCGCCGCGCCGCGCCCCGGCGGAGCCCCGGCCGAGGAAGAGCCGGGCCGCCGCCGCATGCGCCTGCTCAGCCCTACCGAGTCCGCCGCCGCACGGCTGGCCCGCCGCAGTGCGGCCGACCTCGCACGGGACGCCCGCCTCGGACGCGACGGCCTCACCCAGGCCGACAAACTCGGTTACCTGCGCGGCAAGCGGCCGAACCCGAATTTCCCTGTGGCGGGCCTGGCCGATGTGGCCGGCATGCACGACCTCAACAAACGCATGGAAGGCATCCACGAAAAAGGCCGCACCCTCACCCGTGACGCCAGGCCCACCCGCACCCAGCCCCGGCCGGATCGTGGCGTGATGGACGCCCAGTCCCGCGCCGAGGCCCTGCTCGCCAAGATCGAATCCCACCTCTCCCGCGCCATCCGCGCCTGATGCCACTCGCCACCCGCCATCCGAACAACCTCCTCATCTCGGACCTCCAGCCAAACGTCCCGGGAGAGCTTTCCCACGTCCCCTCATTCGCCGAGGAAGGCTTCGACGAACTGGTCACCACCCACGCCGTGCTCAGCTCCCTCGGTGCCCAGGAGGCCGTGCTCGCGGCCTTTTTCCCCAAGGGAAAACCCTACGGCTCCGCCACCATGTGGCTCGTCAAAGCCAGCGCCCGTGCCGCCACTCCCGGCCTGTGGATTGCAGAGATCACCTGGAAAGGCCGCTTCGGACCCGCCGTCCGCTACACCCGCCGTTACGACGCCCAGGTAAAGCAGGCCTCCATGTCCAATGCCCAGGTGGTGGCCCCCACCGGCTACCCCTTCACCTACCCCGCGGGCTCGTACGCCGCCACCGCCAACGAGGGCGCCCTCACCGTCCGCACCAGCTACGTCACCACCACCATGCCGGACTTTTCCAAAGTCTCGGAGACCGTCTACAGCGGGAACCCCCTGCCG
Organism: uncultured Luteolibacter sp.; assembly: GCA_964554865.1. GTDB lineage: Bacteria > Verrucomicrobiota > Verrucomicrobiia > Verrucomicrobiales > Akkermansiaceae > Luteolibacter. Next base: position 15,034 of record CAZKQK010000081.1, read on the forward strand.
GCCGGCTACCCGGCTCTTCCCGATCCCCCCGCTTCCAAATTCCTCGGTATCCCGGAGCCCGCCTACAACTACCCCGCCGGCTGGGTGCTGGACGCCCGCCCTACCGAGTCCATCCGGGACATCTCCGGCGCGGAGGTCTGCTGGCACGTCCAGGACATCCACACCTGGTATCACCAAAAACGCCCCGGAGGTTGATCCGCCATGCAAAAACTCCCCAGATTCAAGGACGACGCCACCGTCTGGTTCAGCGGAGCCACCTGGAACAAAATGGCCGCCCTACTCGAAAGCTGGCGCCCCGTCGCCGGCCGCAACCTCCTCCAGGAAGGCACCCCCACCGGCACGCTCCTGCACTCCGGTGGCGGTGGCGGTGGCGGAGGTCTCGGCGGACCATTCTCCACCCTCTACACCAAAGGGGGCGATACATACCTCCAGGGCGGCTCCATCCAGGCCACCGATGGCGGAGACTCCCTTGAGGACTACCTTGTCCTCTCCGGCGGCGGACTGCCCTCCGGCGTGGACGAGGGAGACCGCCTCTGGATCGAGGTGGATGTCTCCGCCATCAAGGATGACGACGGCGAGGCCATCATCGCCGGCATAGAACTCGACTCCGCGGACTACGACCGCGGCGCGAACCCGCCGGACAACGAATTCCCGGGCCTCACCGGCGGCGGCACCGTCGTCCTCGAAATCGGCCGCTGGACCGAAACCGGATTCCTCCCGGGACTCGGCGGCAACTTCCTCCTCGGCGCGTGCCCCGGAAACTTCAGCGTCCAGAGAAACTAACCGTGCCAGACATCCGCACAATCCAGGACTGGCGCCGCCGGATAGGCCCCTGCGGCTGCTGTCCGGTCCCCGCGACGCCGGCCCCGCGCACCGAATGCCAAACCCTCACCGGCACCTCCAGCGTGGACGGCCACGCACAATTCACCAACCCCGAGGGCGATCCGGACGATGACCTCCCGGCCATCTACAAGGCGATGTACCCCCGCATTACCCGCCGCCGGTTCACGGGCACCGGGTGGGCCTATGCATCAGGCCCCGGCACCGACTTGTGGATATCCGCCGAAGTGCTCGTCACGAAGACCTACAACTGGTCCGAGATAGCCGGGGAGGAGCAATCGATAACGGTTAGCGAGACGCGGAACAGCCACAATTCGCTGACGGATTCGTGCTCGTCTTCGGGGGGGGCCTACATAGGACCTTTCACGGACCCTTTCGGGGTGACCTACACCTCGGAAGGACCGCAGGAATTCTGTCGGCCGACCGAGCGAGGCACGGAAGAAGAGGGGACCTCCGAGCAGGGGTCGGCCTTAAGCCTCAAGGGTTGCCCCGGGCCATTTACAGAGGACAGCGAACTGGCCTGGAACTACCGCCGGAAAACACTCGATTTCGAGCGGCTGGCGGAGCCGATCACAAAATCCGAACTCCGAGCCGAGGCCATGGAGGAACTCCCGGACGATTGGCCCTCGGAACCGTCCGGCAGCGGCTGCGTCGCCCGCTACGCGACCACATGGCCCACCCTCGGCGACATCGGCGAATGGCCGTCCTGTGATGATGGCCCGCCCGATGCCGAGGCCACCGCCACCGTCGAGAAACTCCGCTACCGCCGCGGCATCCCCGCCGGGTTTTCCCGAACCACCTACGAACTCCAGTGGGACGAAGGCTTCTTCCCCAAAGCCTGGATCGGGTGGGATGAAAACTCCCGCGATGGCCCCGAGCCCGAACCCCGCCCGAACCTTCTCGCATCCCGCGAATGGTCCTACGAGGGAGGAGACACCTTCTCCGCCTGGTTCACCGTGGCCCCGCCCGAAGTCGAAGGCGAGATCCGCATCTGTAACACCCTCGCCCGCGGCTCCCAAACCCGCTACGGCCGCAAACCAACCGAATTCGGCGACTCCTTCGACTTCGAAGCATGAAAAAATGGCCCAGACCAAAGCCCCGGCCGCTCACCCGTCCGGCCAAGATCCGCTGGCGCGTCAAAGGCCAGCCCTCCGGCTCCGGCGATCTTCACCTCGGCACCAAACGCATCACCGAATGCCACAGGTGCCGCCAAAACAAACAACCCGCCTCGCCAAGCGATTGACCCTTTCGCGTCTTCAACCTCGGCGCGGGGCGACCCATTCCACGGTTAAACCATTTCACCGTTTCGCTATTTTCGCCGGGTTACACGGGGAAATGCGCGTCCGCCAGCACAATCTCGTCTCCATGCCCCATCCGGCACAAGGTGGCCAACAGTTCGGGCGACAAACAGGGTGCTATTCCTTTCAACATGATAAACCTCCCGGCGCACGCAGCCTTCCCCATCCTTTCCCCGCCACAAAGCAAAATCATTCCGGATCCCGCCCCCGCCCGAATCGCCCGCCCGCCGTTTCCGGGTTGCGTCGGAGTCTCTTCACGGCCAGTCTTTCCCAGGATCGGCCGGGCCGATCGCCCCTTTTTGCGGAAACGATGAATAAGTCCAGTGGCGAACCGTCCAACACACCGCGGGAACCTGTCGGGCCCGTCGATCCGGGTGCGTCGCTGGGCGCCGCGGACGACGACCTCCGCCTCGTCACCCGCGCACAACAAGGGGACCTCCGCGCCTACGACGAGCTGGTCACCCGCCACCGGGCACGCATCTTCGCCATGATCCGCAACATGATCCATCAGGAAGCCGACGCATGGGACCTCTCCCAGGAGGTCTTCATCAAGGCGTGGAACGCCCTGCCCCGCTTCGAGGCCAAGGCCCGCTTCTCCACCTGGATCTACCGCATCGCCCACAACGTGGTCTATGACTGGACCCGCAAGCGCAGGATCGAAAGCGCCGGCGAACTCAACGACGAGATCTTCGAACGCGAGCGCATCGATTCCGCATCCACCACCACCCCCTACGGCGCGGACTCCCCGGACGACTCGATGGCCCATGGCGAACTCCGGGCGAAAATCGAAGCCGCGCTCGCGAAACTCTCTCCGGAACACCGCGAGGCCGTCCTGCTCAAGGACGTGCAGGGCCTCTCTTACAAGGAAATCGCCGACGTCATGTCCTGCTCGCTCGGAACCGTCATGAGCCGCCTGTTTTACGCGCGCCAGAAACTCCAAACCATGTTGAAAGATGAATACGAATCCCGATGAAACGAAGCTGGCCATGTGGCTGGACGACGAACTGAAGGGTGAGGAACTCGCCGCCTTCGAGGCATGGGTGGCGGATCATCCCGAACACCTCGCCGCCCGCGAGGAATCACGCCGCTGGCGCGGCTTCATCGGCGGCTCCATGCCCGCCGCCGAGGAACCTCCCTACGGCGAACTGTTCAACGGCCGCGTCCTCCGCGCCATCCGGACCCGCCCCGGGGAAATCCCGGAGAACGTCATCAGCCCGCGCTTCCGCTGGAATTCCGCGCTCATGCCGCTGGCCGCCTGCGCCGGCATGGCCTTCGCCTTCCTGTTAGGCGCGCGCAGCCAGCGCCCCGCCATCCCGGATATCGACGTCGCCGGCGCGCCCAAGGCCATCCCCGTGGAGCCCATCCTCTACACCCCCGAGCGCGGGGTGAGGGCCGAGTGGGTCCACAGCATCGGGGCCGCGGCCACCGTCATCGTCCTCAACGGCGTGGACGCGATTCCGGATGAAACCGATTTCTCCAAGACCGTGTTTTTCGAAACCGGAAACGAAATCGATTCCACCGCCGATGCCGGCAATGACGTGAAAACCCGTCCCGGATCATGAACCGCCGCCGCTGGATCGTCATCACCGCGCTCTGCCTTTCCGGCGCGGTCCTTTGCCCCGCGCAGGAAGATCCCGGACGCGCCCGGATCGGCGCGGTGACCGTCACCGTTTACCACGCCACCAACGGCGATCCCGAAGCGGCGGGAAAACGCGCCAAATCCGTGCCCGGCGATGTCGCGGAACGCCTGGGCCGCGAGGAACGTCTGCGCTTCAAGCACTACAGCCGCCTCGGCGAGGACACCCAGCCGCTCTTCCGTTCCTACGAAAACTGGGCCCAGCCGCTCAAACCCTCCGACGAAATCCTCGTCCGCTTCGAGGCCCAGGGCGCATCGGGCAAAAAGTCCGCCATGCTCGCCCTCGAACTCTGGCTCGCCCGCAAGAAAATCGTCAAATCCGTCGCCCGCCTCGAAGGCGACCGGCCGCTCTACGTCCTCGGCCCCGAATGGCGCGGCGGCAGGCTCATCATCGCCGTCGCGCTCGCGCAACAAACCGGCAAACCCTGATCCTTGTCATGACCATCAAACCGATCCTCATCCTGTGGAGCGCTCTCGCCGTCCTGGCCACAGGACAGACGCTTGATTTCAAAACCAAACTCCAGGACATCAACGCCCCGGCCGATGCCAAGACCGTCAGCTCCGATTTCGAGTTCACCAACCGCTCCGGCAAGACCGTCACCATCCGCCGCTACGACGCCACCTGCGCCTGCATGTCCGTCACCGTCAAGGGCGGCAAGCTGCGATACGCACCCGGCGAATCCGGCGTGATCCGCGCGAATTTCGACATGGGAAACTTCGCCGGAGAAGTGGACAAGTCCGTGGCCCTCTATCTCGAAAAGGATCCCGATAACAAACCTTCCATCCTCCTCACCACCCGCGTCCACATCCCCGTGCTCGTCTCCGCGGAACCCAAAACCGTGAAATGGGAACTCGACGGCAAACCGGAGACCAAATCCGTGCGCATCACCATGGACCACAGCAAGCCGATCAAGGTCACCGGCGTCACATCCTCATCCGACTCCTTCAAGCACGAGGTCAAAACCATCAGGGAGGGCAAGGAATACGAACTGCTCATCACACCCGACGATGTCGCCGCTCCCGCCCTCGCCATCATCCGGATCGATACCGACTGCGACATCCCCAAACACAAGACCCAGCAGGTCTTCGGCGTGATCCGCAAACCGTAGCACGGGCATCCTGCCCCTGGCAGCCTAACACCGCGGCGCCCGGGGCCTCGTTGTTTTCCCCCGCGGTTTTTCCCAAAACCCGAATTTCCGTTAGATCGTTCCGGCTCAGGCGAGGATCCGATGAACGATCTTGCCGTGGACATCGGTGGGGCGGAAGTCGCGGCCGGAGTAGCGGAAGGTGAGGCGTTCGTGGTCGAGGCCGAGGAGGTGCAGCATGGTGGCATGAAGGTCGTGGACGTGGACCTTGTCGCGGACGGCGGCGAAGCCGAACTCGTCGGTCGCGCCGTGGATGTGGCCGGGTTTGACGCCGCCACCGGCCATCCAGACGGTGAAGCCGTAGTGGTTGTGATCGCGGCCTTTCATGACGCCCTGGTTGGAGCCGGCCTGCGGAAGTTCGACGACGGGGGTGCGGCCGAATTCGCCGCCCCAGAGGACGAGGGTTTCCTCTAACAGACCACGCCGTTTGAGATCGGTGAGGAAGGCGCCGATGGCCTGGTCGCATTCGCCGGCGAGGCGGCGGTGGTCCTCGATGTTGTCGTGGGAATCCCAGGGTTGGCCGTCGCCGTGCCAGAGCTGGATGAAACGGACGCCGCGTTCGAGGAGGCGGCGGGCCATGAGGCATTGGCGGGCATAGGGGCCGGGGCCGTAGAGATCGCGGATGGCTTGCGGTTCGCGGGAGATGTCGAAGGCGTCGGTGGCTTCGGATTGCATGCGGTAGGCGAGTTCGAAGCTGCGGATGCGGGATTCGAGCAGGGGATCGTGTTGGCGGGATTCGAGGTGGGCGCGGTTGAGGGTTCGGAGGAGTTCGAGTTGTTTGGCCTGGCGGGCGTCGCGGGCCTGGGGGTTGCGGAGGTTTTCAATCATCCGCCCGAGCTGCTGGATGGAGGAATCGAGATAGGTGCCTTGGAAATTTCCCGGAAGAAATGACGAGCGCCAGTTTTCCGCGCGCTTGATGGGCATGCCGCCGGGGCAAAGTGAAACGAAGGCCGGAAGGTTTTCATTTTCGCTGCCGAGGCCATAGGTGATCCACGAGCCGATGGACGGGCGCGGCAGGCGGCCTTCGCCGCAGTTCATGAGCATCAGGGATGGCTCGTGGTTGGGAACGTCGGCGTGCATCGAGCGGATGACGCAGAGATCGTCCGCATGGCGGGCGGTGTGGGGGAAGAGTTCGCTGATCTCGATGCCGGACTGGCCGTGGGGCTTGAACGAGAACGGCGAGCGGAGGGCGGTGCCGGTGGGACGCTCGGTCCTGAGTCCCTCGAGCGGGATCGGCTGGCCATGACGGTCCTGAAGGGCGGGCTTGGGATCGAAAGTATCAACTTGGGACGGGCCGCCATTCATGAAGAGATGGACGACACGTTTGGCCTTGGGCGCGAAGTGGGGCATGCCGGGTGGCGGCGGGCCGTATTCGGATGCGCCCACGCGCTGGTTTCCTAACAGACCGCCGAGCGCGAGCCCGCCAAAGCCCATGCCGCAGCGGCGGAGGAAGTCGCGGCGGTCGAGGATGATGTCGTGCGGAGCGGGCGTGTGGGGCATGGCGGGTGATCAATCGATGAAGACGAATTCGTTTGATGCCCAGAGCATCTGGATGAGGTCGGCCCACGGGTCGCCGGCGGGGTTTTGAGGAGGGGCGCTGTCGGTGGTGGGAAAATCATCGCGCAGGCGGGAGATTTCCATTTCGGGGGACTTATCGGATTCGCGGCCGTGGATTTGGAAGTCCCAATGAAAACCGCCGAAGGCATCGCCGTGCGGGGCGCGGAGATGGAAGTCGATGAAATCTCCGGACCGCACGTTGAGCCACGGGCTTGCTGGGGCGGCATGGGCTTCGGGATCGAGGGCGGCGGTTTGGAGGGCCTGATCGGGGGTGTTGGAAGACATGATTCGCCACTCAAGGGCTTGGCCGCCTTGTTGGCTGCGGCGGATGGTGCCGCTCAGGCGGGCCTGGCCACTTGATAAAGCCTGCCAGCGGAGGATGAGGGTATGGTTGGCTGCGGAATGGCCGCCCTGGGAACCGGCGTGGAGCCAACGGATGGGCGCGGTGGCGGGATCGGGGCCGGTTTTCCAAACCCCATCGGCGAAGATGGGGAATGGTTGCGCGTGGTGGTGGGGCGAGGAGGTGTCGGGCGTGTGGAGGACTCGCCAGGTTCCTGTTAGCTTGGGCTGATAAGTGGCGGAGTCGATACCGCCGAACCATGCGAGAATGGCTTTGGTTTCCGCCTTGGTCGGCTCGCGGTGGTGGATGCGCTGGAAGAGGAATGCGATGCGGGACTCGGGGGAGCTGATCGCGGTGAAATCCGGGTGCTTGGCGAGGCGTTGGGCCTGGCGGAGGATGGCGGGGCCGTTCAGAAACCAAAGCGCTTGCTGGGGGACGGTCGTTTCGATGCGGCGGGGCGCGTGGTGATCGGGATGCGGGAGATCGAAGGAGACGAAGGTGGAGGGCAGCGCGTAGCGATCGACAAAGGCGTAGAGGCTGCGACGGGAATCGGCGGCTTCGGAATCGAGTGCTACGGAGCGGCCGCCCTGGATGCCGGGGTCGAGGCTGCCCGCAGTGTGGAGCAACCGGTCGCGGGTGGCTTCGAAATCGGCGCGGCGGCGGTTCCATTTCCAGAAGAGCGTGTTGGCTTCGTCGATTGAATTGTTAGACGCCGGACCGTCGGCAGTCAGGCGGAAGGCGCGGGATGTGAGAATAAGACGGTGGAGATCCTTGAGCGATCCGCCGGATTTTTGAAATCGGAGGGCCAGTTCATCGAGTAGATCCAACAGACGGGGCTCGGTTTCCTGCGGGCCGAAGTCGCCGGGGTCGGCGAGCGGTTCTCCGAAGTGCCATGCCCAGACGCGGTTGACCATGACGCGGTGGGTGAGCGGGTTTTCCGGCGAGGAGATTCTTTCGGCGAGAGCGAGGCGCGGCGAGCGGTCGGCGGGGAAGGCGCCACTGCCGAGGAAGCTCAACCACTGACGCTCGAAAGTGGATCCGGGGGCGTGCGGGTTACCGCGGTGATAGGTGCGGGCGTCCTGGTATTGCGGACGGTCGCGCAGGCTCATGGCGCGGGGCGGCGAACCGGGGTGCTCGGCCTGGAGGCGGCTGCGTTCGCTTTCGCGTTTGGCGTTTTCCTGGTTGTCCTGGACGTCCATGATTTCGTGGACGCGACCGGGCGGCAGGGCGAGCGGGGAGTCGGGTTTGCGGGCGAGTTGGCCGAGCGGGCTTTCCGGTGGGGCGTGGTGCAGTTCGTAGGCAAGAGCCAGGCAGGCGGCTTGCAGGGCTTCGGGATTTTCGCCGGCTTGTTGCATGGCGGCGGCCCAGCGGGAGACGGGCGAATCGGGAGGCGCGTCGGCGATGGATTTGCGGAGGAAATCCCGCCAGCGGAGCACGGCCTTGGCGCGGAAACGGCCGCGCTTGAAGGATTCGGCGGTGGTTTTTCCTTCGTCCCAGTCGCCGCCGTGCGCGGCCCATGCCAGTTCGAGATAGGTGGCGAGGGTTTCGGGGCGTGTAAGATGGTCGAGGATTTCCCGGCGGGCGGCTTTGTCCGCTTGCTGCCATGTTTCCATTTCGGCGAGGAATGCCTTATGGGCCGCGCTGTCGGCCGGAGTGCCTATGACGGGTTTCTCTTCGGGTTCTACGGTGTTTTCGAGGATCGAGTAGATGGAGTAATAGTCCTCCATGGTGATTGGGTCGGTCTTGTGCTCGTGGCAGCGGGCGCAGGAGACCGTGGACGAGAGAAAACCGCGGGTGATGACATCGACGCGGTCATCGATGGTCTCGGGACCGCCTGACCGGGGGCCTACGGTAATGAAGCCGAGCGCGGCGAGGTCCGGGTGGTCGGCGCGGTCTGTCAGATGGTCGGCGGCGAGCTGGAGTTGGACGAAGCGGCCATAGGGCATGTCCTCGCGGAAAGCGCGAATGAGCCAATCGCGGTAAGTGTAGGCGAAGGGGTAGCGGTTGTCGCGGTCGAAGTTATAGCCCTGGGTGTCGGCATAGCGGGCGACGTCCATCCAGTGCCGTGCCCAGCGTTCGGCGTAGGCGGGGGTGGCGAGCAATTCGTCGATGAGAGCCAACCAGGTGGATTCGTCGGGTGATGCTTCGAGTCGGCGGATTTGTTCGGCGGACGGCGGGAGGCCGGTGAGGGTGAAGGCCGCGCGCTCGACCCAGCGACGGGGCGTCGCAAGCTCCGCTGGCCGGAGACCCGCTTGTTTCCAAGACGCGGCGAGGATGGTATCGACAATGTGATTGGCATCTCTTGCCGCCGGGTATGGTTGCGGCGGCATATACGCCCAGTGGGTTTCCGCTGCCAGCGGGGCGACGGAGAGGGTGATGACCGGAAACAAATGAGGAACACGCATCAAAAGGAGTCGAACGTGTCAGGCGGTGGGGTTTTATCATGGAGGCGGGGGATGAGGACTTTCCCAGACGATTTTTATAAAGCCAGGCTTTTTAACATATTGCGCTTGCGATTCTTTTTCCCTCTCGCAAACTGCGCCCGTTATGAGCATGAACAACCGCCGCCGATGGATTGTGCCGTGGAAGGATTCGCGCACCA
>CAZKQK010000082.1:0-24435 GCA_964554865.1 uncultured Luteolibacter sp.
CGGAGAGCCGTCCCTGCCTCAGTCTTGCGAAATTCGGCTTATCTACGCGCCATTCCAGGATGACCCATTCCGTGCGGCTTGCGCGCGAGACCGGCAATCGTGATCGCGTGGCTCCACCATGGAGCCACGACCACCAACCGAAGATGCCGAGCGCGAAATACCCCCCCCTGCAAGCCGAAGTCGGCGAACAACCGGGCACGCCAGAAAAGAATCGCGAACACGATGTTGTTCGCCAAGCCGACCGGCCAGTTCCAGATGTTGCCTTTCGTCACGAGCCATACACAAATCGCTCCGGTCGCGAATCCGAAAGCCTCGGTAAGGTCCAGCGGCAGCCACCTCCGCCAAGCAGTGAGGAGCAGCAGAGCGGAGACGGCGAAAACCGCCACTGGCTCCAGTGACATCGTCCGAATCGCAAGTCTCATGCAATGATGGCTCCGTGTTGTTTCATTTCCTGAATGGCTTGTTCGACGTCACCGGGCTGGAGATTCACTCCACGGCAGGCGTCGAGCGCGAGAGCGGTGTGGAAACCTTCATCGATGGCATCGAAGGTTGTGAATTTAACGCAATAGTCGGTTGCGAGCCCGCAGATGATGACTTGGGTTACGCCCCGTCCCCGCAACCAATCCGCCATGCCGGTGCTGTGGCGGCGACCGTTGTCGTGAAAGCCGCTGTAGCTATCGATTTCCGGGCGGGTGCCCTTGCGAAACACCTTCTCGATGCTCGCGGTATCGAGCGCGTCCGCGAAGGCCGCGCCGCTCGCCTCCGCCACGCAATGCACCGGCCACAAGGTCTGCGGAAGTCCGTGGAGGTCGATGGTTTCGAAAACCGCCCGACCGGGATGGTTCGCCGCGAAGCTGCCGTGATCGGGCGGATGCCAGTCCTGGGTGGCGACGATGATGTCGGCTTGTTGCATGAGTCGATTGGCTACGGGAATCACGGCATCGCCATCCGGCACGGCAAGAGCGCCGCCGGGCAGGAAATCGTTTTGAATGTCCACAAGAATGAGGGCGTTCATGTCGTCGGGGTGGTGAGTTGTTGGATGAGAGAATCGATGAGTTCAAGGCGGGCGAGACGCTGGATCCATTCGCTGGGGATGCCGGATCGGCCATGATAAGCCCCGGCCAACTGGCCGTAGATGGCACCCGTGGTGTCGGCGTCTTCGCCAAGATTCACCGCAAGCAGCGCGCCTTCGCGAAAATCCGTGGCGTGATGAAATGCCCACAAGGCGGCCTCGAGCGAGCGCACGACGTAACCCGATCCACGAATCTCCGGAGGATGGCGATGTTTGAATGACCCTCCCGCAACTTCCGCAATCGATGGGTGAAGGTTCTCCCACGCCGCTCCGGTGGGATGATAGAACGGGCTCAACACATCCTCCTTGGAAACACCATGGATCAAGCCCCAGATGATGCCACCGAGATAGCGGCAGGCGTCGATGGCGGCAGGTGCCTGATGCGTGGTCCTTGAACTTTGACCGCAATGAAACACCGCTTCATCAGGATCCCGGGAATACATGGGCACCGGAGCCAACCTCATGATCGATCCGTTTCCCGCCGAATATTCATCACTGCCGCCGCTGAAAGGATTTCCCTCCCGTTGATAAGTGGCCAGGGCCGAGCGGACGGTGTTGCCGATGTCAAAGCAACTCCCGGTGGAACTCATGTGACCCTCTTTCCACCATCGGATGTATCGATCCATCTGGTCCTGCGGATCGAAGCCGCGTTCGATGAGGCTCTCCGCCAAACAGAGGGCCATGGATGTGTCATCCGTCCACCCGCCCGCCTTCAAGCGGAAGGGACCGCCGCCGATCATGTCCGTCAAAGGGGTGAACTGACCCGGGCCCGTGAATTCGAGAGTGGTGCCAAGAGCATCACCCACCGCGAGTCCTAACAGGCATCCGGAGGCCCGATTCGTTTGATATTTCATGATTCCAGTTGTTTGAGTTCATCGGCAAACCCGCCGCTGAGAATCGGCCATCGGCACCAGGTTTTGGGGTCGAGGTTTTCGTCGTCGAGGTGGAAGCCCGGGGCGTAGCGTTCGCGCTTCCATTGGTTGCGACTCCAGAGGGTGAAGAAACGGCGCGTCCAGCGGAGGCGTTCGTCGTGGCCGCGTTCGGGAAAGCGTGCCCCCAGCAGTTCCATGATGGCGGAGGGGCCTTGATGATCACGGATGGCGGCGCGTTCGATGAAGTCGAGCACGTCATAGGGCATGAGGTCGTCCTCATCGGTTTGCGCGGCGTCCTGCTGTCGCAGTTCCGCTGTCGGAGTCTGTTGATTGACAAAGGCCAGTTCGGGAATGGGGCGGCGCTGGCCATCGATTTCCGGGCCGGTGATCTCCAACCAGCGCAGCCAATGCCGGAGGAAGGCTTTGTCTATGCCGGAAACCGGCGCGAGACCGCCGGCCGTATCGCCATCCATGGTCGCATAGCCCACGGCGGCCTCGCTGCGGTTGCTTGTCGTGAGGAGCAGGGCATTGCGGAGATTCGCGAACATCCAGATGCCGGGAGAGCGGACGCGGGCCTGGATGTTTTGCAGGGCGATGTCGTGCTGTTCCCACTTGAGCGTGGTTCCTTGGGCCGCGGAAATGAGATCGAGGTAAGCGCGGTGGATATCGGTGAGATCGAGTTCGTGATGAGTTGCCCCAAGGGCATCCGCCAGAGTGCGAGCCGCTCGCCGGGTAGTCTCTCCGCTGTTTTCGGTGGCTTGGTAGGCGGTGAGAAGCAGTGATTTCATGTCCGCGGAAGGAAGCTTTCCACCGGCGTCCGGTCCAAGTGAGGCGACGGCGAGATCGCGCATCAGTTTCACGAGACAGGCCACAGCCGCTGAATCAGCGCCGCCACTGAGCGAAACCACATATCCGCTGGAACGGCTCTTGCGCAGGTAGTCAAACAAACCCAGTGCCACCGCACGGCCGAACTCCTCCTCCTTCGTGAGGGAAACGGGGTTTGCCTTGTGCCGGAAGTCCGCAGGCTGCGAGGTCCAGGCAAAATCATGGTTCGCCACCCCGCCATCCGCATCGGCAGGCAAGGCGGGGCGGTGACTCGCAAGGCGGGATTTGGCGATGCGCCCCGCCTGCGGATCGATGGTGGCGGTGAGAAGATACGCATCGCGAAAGGAAAAGCGCCCGCTTTCAGCCATGATATCTCCTTGTTGTGCGATCAGAAGTTGCCCGTCGTAGATGATGCGACCGGATTCATTGCCCAATAGATTGGCATAGAGATAGGCCACGCCAAAGGAGCGAGATCCTTCGGCAACGAAGCGTTTCCGGATTTCCGCCTTGCCGAAGGCGAAGTGGCTGGCGCTTGGATTCAGGATCACATCGACAGCCCGGGAAGCGAGACGAGCACCGGGACGCCCCGCCACCCATGCGTCCTCACAGATTTCAAAACCGATGCGGACGCCACCGATGTTGAAGACAAAATCGCCGATGGGAACCGCATTCCCCGCCGGTGGTTTAAGAACATCCGTGATGCCGGTCGGCCATGGTTTGAACCACCTCGGTTCGTAATGGATGCCATCGCCCGCGAGGTTTTGTTTGGCGGCAAGACCCGCGAGAACTCCATCCACCGCCAAGGCGGCGACATTGTAGAGCGCGTGCTGATGAGCCACTGGCAACCCGAACGCGACAACCATGCCGTGGGTTTCGGGCAGCAATTCAACCAGGGTTCGCCATGCGCGGGCAGAGGTATCGGGAGCGAAAAACGCATCCTCGCAGCCGTAGCCGGTGATGCAGAGTTCCGGCAGGCAGACAAGTTCGGCACCTTGCCCACGCGCCATCCGCAATGCTTCCCGGATGCGCGAGGCATTTCCCCGCCAATCGAGGGGTGTCTGGTTCAGGGCAACGACGGCTGCTTTGATGCGTGACATGATGTTTTTCAGTAAGGTGGAAAAAGTCTCCGGAAACCATGCGCGAGGACGATGACGAGGAATGCCAGATTGCGGACGATCAGGAGTGGCCAACAGGGGAAAGTTCCTTTACCATTTTCGGCGACGTCTTTCAGACAGCCAACGCTGAGCGGCCAGTCGGTGAGCGTGTCGAGCCATGATGGGTTGAGAGCATCGATTCCAACTTCGGCTCCTGCGATCGCCCCTGCAACGAAAGCAACGGTGTCGGTATCACCGCCAGTTCGGACGACAGCTTCGACCGTGGCGGTGAAATCGCCGCGATGAGGCAGCCATGCGTAAATCGCGACGGCGGCCGTATCCGGTGCAAAACCCGAAACGAAGCCCGGCTTCCGTGAGAATGAATCCGCAAACGCCCGCACGCTCCGGCGACCAGCGAGATGTTCGCGGATTTTTGCGAAGCGAATTCCCATTTCCTCGCTGACGACATGCCTCTCCAATCGGTTGAGAATCTCGTCGGCGCCTTGGGTTTCGGTTCCGGCGATTGCCGTGGCCTCAGCGATGATAAGAGCGGCCTCCACCGCCCGGGGATCGCGATGGGTGATTGCCGTGGAAGCGCGCATTAAACCATCCCGCGAATCATGGTTGTCGGCGAACCACAAACCAATGACCGGGGCGCGCATGAGCGGGCCATTGCCAGCGGAGGCCACCCCGCTGGATGACGGTGGAAATCCCAGCCACAACTTGATGATCGAACGCGCGGTGGCCAGGCCGATCCCTGCGGGAACCGAGGCAAGCCACCAGCGCAGGCGGCGGGCGAGTGATTTGGCGAACCTCTTCCCATCACCATGGCTGTCACGCAGGCTGAGAAGTGTCATGACGGCATGTTCGGTATCGTCGCTGGCCATGCCGCGTCCGAATGCGAGTGACTGCCGGAGCGGTCCTGATCCCAAACGGGCGATACGGCGGGCATTCATCCCTTCCGAAGGCAGCCCCACGGAGTCACCCGAAGCGCCGCCTAGCAGGCATGATGTGATCTTTTCCCGGTCCATGGGAAATTGGGTCTATTGGTTGGCAATCATTTGCTCGCGGCGCTCATGGAGCCCTTGCTCCAAGCCGGCGGCATAACGGTGAGGGTTGGTGAGCCGGCGGATGCCGGGATGGAGTTGGGCGATGGATGTTTGGCATCGCTCCCTTGCGGCGGCAGGTGTTTCGATTTCTCCGATCAGCGCGCCTTGTTTCATGGCGGGCCGAAGTAGGTCGAGGGATTCCGCTTCCTTGGGAATGAGTTTGCGGCGCAGCGGTTCGTCGGGATCGACGATGGTGATGGATTCCGGCAGCGGGTGGTCGATGTCGTGGATCGCATCGCCGATGAATTCGCCATCGAGTTGATAGCGGCGCACTTGAAGTCGGCCGGGAATGGAGCTTTTGGCGCGCTGCTCGCTGAGTTTGATCCGTGGCTGCCATGTACCGTCAGGACGGCGGAGAGCGGCGAGTTTATAGACACCGCCGAGTGCCGGTTGATCGGCGGCAGTGACAAGGTTGGTGCCCACGCCCCAGACGTCGATCTTGGCCTCCTGATGGCGGAGGCTTTCGATGAGGTGTTCATCGAGGTCGTTGCTGGCGACGATGGCGACATCGGGAAAACCGGCGGCATTGAGGCGTTTGCGGGCTTGCTGGCTGAGCCAGGCAAGGTCGCCGGAGTCGAGGCGAATCCCGCTGAGTTGATGTCCGCGCTCGCGCAGGCGGCGGGCGGTTTCGATTGCGCGGCCCACGCCGGTGAGTGTGTCGTAGGTATCGACGAGCAAGGTGGAATTATCGGGCATGGCGTCGGCGTAGTGGTCGAAGGCATCCTGCTCTTCGTCGAATGACATGACCCACGAGTGGGCGTGTGTGCCTCGAACGGGGATGCCGTGGATCTTTCCCGCCAACACATTCGAAGTGCCGCGGCATCCGCCGATCCATGCGGCGCGACTGGCGGATAGTCCGCCATCGGTGCCTTGGGCGCGGCGATAGCCGAACTCAAACACAGGAGCGCCTGCGGCGGCGTGGCAAACGCGCGCTGCCTTGGTGGCGACAAGTGTCTGGAAGTTGATGATGTTCAGCAGCGCGGTTTCCACCAACTGGGCATGCAGGATGGGGCCTTGCACGCGGAGCAATGGCTCATGGGCGAACACGGCGGATCCTTCCGGAATGGCATCGATGTCGGGGGAGAGACGAAGTCCGGCCAGATATCCGAGGAATTTCTCCTGAAACATCGGATGATCGTTCCTGGTCCGCAGCGTGGACAAATAGTCGATATCCCCGGTGCTGAACTTGAAGTCGCGCAGCCATTCGAGTGCCGGGCCCAGCCCTGCGGCGATGGCATAGCCGCCCTTGAATGGAATGCGGCGGAAGAAGAGATGGAACACGCTTTCCCGCTCCGCCTTGCCCGCCTGCCAATAGGCGGCGGCCATGGTGAGTTGATAGAGATCGGTCTGAAGGGGTGAATGCATGAGGGATGTCAGAGTTCGAAGTGGAAACCTTTGCGGGCGAGGCTTTCATAACGGCGGCGATCAAAACGATGCAGCCTGGCCGGGCGATGGGCGGCTGCGGTGAATTCATCGGTGGGCACGAGGAAATCAAAGGCCAGCAGCTTTTTTCGGAAGTTCCGCTTGTCGATTCGGCGGCCGAGAATCGCTTCGTAAAGTTCCTGAAGTTGGGTGAGCGTGAAAAGTTTTGGCAGCAACTCGAAGCCAATGGGCTGGTAGCGGATTTTTCCGCGCAGGCGGTCGAGGGCGGTGGTTAGAATCCCCGCATGGTCGAATGCAAGGGGTGGTGGCTTTTCAACCGGATGCCAAGCGGCTTCGGAGGCGTCCGAGTCGCCGGTGGCCGGGTGTTGATCGGGCCGCACGAGCGCGTAGTATGCCACGCTCACCACCCGCCCGCGGGGATCCCGTCCGGGTTTTCCGAAAGTGTAAAGTTGTTCGAGGAACACATCCTTCAGGCGCGTTTCCTCCAGCAGCTCGCGGCGCGCCGCCTCATCCAGATTTTCGTCCATGTCCACGAATCCGCCCGGCAGCGCCCATGATCCCATGAACGGCTCCAAGCCGCGCCGGATCAGGAGGACTTGGAGACCCGCGCCATCGAATCCGAGGACCACACAGTCGACCGTGAGTGCCGGGCGGGGGTATTCATAGGTGAAGGGCATGGGCGTTGATTAGTGTAAAAAATACACTAATCAAGCTTTTTGTTTGTTTTCTTCATTTTGCCGGGTTGGACACCGGCATCGGAAGCAACTAGCGTCTCCGCAGTTCCATGTCCGACTGCTGTCCGCAACCTCCTCCAGAAAACGATCGCGAGCGTGATGCCTTGCGGCGGTCTTTCGTGAGGATGGCGGCTCCGGTGGTTCCGCCGGTGGAGGGGAAAAAATCGTGTTGCGGCGGGGGCAAGGCGGTGGCGGAGGCGGCCTCGTGTTGTGGCGGGGCGGCGAAGGGGCGGCCGGATTTTTTGCTGTGGGGTTCGTTGGTGGTGTTTCTGGCGGGGGTGGCTTTGCATTTGGCGTTTCCCGGCGCTCCGCAGGCGCTGCATGTGTTCGGGCATGGGTGCCACGAGTTGTTGATGAAGGCGTGGTGGGGTTTGCTGGCGGGGATTGTGGCGGTGGCGGTGATCGGGCGGGTGCCGAGGGAACTGGTGGCGGCGGCGCTGGGACGCGGTGGCAGCATGTCGGGCCTGATGCGCGCGGTGGGCGCGGGAGTTTTGTTAGACCTGTGCAACCACGGCGTCCTGATGGTGGGGATGAGCCTCTACAAACGAGGCGCGTCGCTCGGGCAGACGCTGGCGTTTCTCATCGCCAGCCCGTGGAACTCGCTCTCGCTCACGCTGATCCTCGCCGCGCTGATCGGCTGGAAGTGGATGCTGGCGTTCATCGCTCTCTCGATGGTGGTGGCGCTGGTCACCGGCTGGCTGGCGGACCGGCTGGTGGGTGCGGGGAAACTGCCGCCGAACCCGAACAGCGTCGATTTGCCGAAGGGCTACCGCATGCTGCCCGCGCTGCGCGGGGTGCTGCGCTCGCTGCGGCCGGGATGGGAAAACTACGGCCGGCTCGCGAAGGAAGGGCTTGAGGGATCGAAGATGGTTCTGCGCTGGGTGCTGTTCGGCTTCGTGCTGACGGCGGCGATCCGCGCGCTGGTGCCGCTGGAGGTGTTCCGGCAATACTTCGGGCCGGGTCTGTTAGGTTTGTTTCTCACCCTGGTGGCGACCACGGTGATCGAAGTGTGTTCCGAGGGTTCCTCGCCGCTCGCGGCGGACCTGTTCACGCGGGCGAACGCGCCGGGCAACGCGTTTGTGTTCCTGATGGCCGGCGCGGCGACCGATTACACGGAGATCCTCAGCCTGCGGGAAACGACGCGCTCGTGGCGGGCCACGCTTGCCCTGCCGCTGCTGTCCACGCCGCAGGTGCTGCTCATCGGCTGGCTGATCCAAAGGGGCGGGTGACGGGCTTTCGGGGAAAACCCCGGATTTTCTCGTTTCCATGGGAGCGGCGGCGGGTTTGAATCCGCGCGCCATGTGGAAAGGCCGCTTCTCCCAAGACACCTCGTCCCTCGTCCAGCAGTTCGGGGAATCCATCTCTTACGACTGGCGGCTCCACCCGCACGACATCGCCGGGTCCATCGCCCACGCGAGGGCGCAGATGAACGCCGGTTTGCTCACCGGCGAGGAGTTTTCGAAAATCGAGGCCGGCCTGAAGGGGATCGGGGCGGACATCGCTTCCGGAAACTTCGAGTTCAAGACCTCGCTGGAGGATATCCACATGAACATCGAGGCGGAACTCACCCGCCGCATCGGCGCGGCGGGGGCGAAGCTCCACACCGCCCGCTCGCGCAACGACCAGGTGGCCACCGACACGCGGCTCTACTGCCGCGCGGCCATCGATGGCCTTGCGAAAGCCGTCACCGGCTTGCAGGCGGCGCTGCTTGACCGTGCGGAAAAGCATGCCGCCACGGTGATCCCCGGCTACACCCATCTCCAGCGCGGCCAGCCGGTGACCGCCGGCCACCACTTCCTCGCCTACGTGGAGATGCTGGAACGCGACAAGTCCCGTCTAACGGATTGCCGCGGGCGTCTGAATGTCTCGCCACTCGGTTCCGGCGCGCTGGCCGGATCGACCATCAACCTGGACCGCCACGCCATCGCGGCGGAGCTTGGCTTCGATTCGGCGAGCGCCAACTCGATGGACGCCATCGCGGACCGCGACTACATTGCCGAGCTGTTGTTTGTCATTTCGCTCTGCGGCGCGCATCTCTCGCGTCTCAGCGAGGATCTGATCCTGTGGTGCTCGGCGGAGTTCGCGTTCGCTTCCTTGTCTGACGCGCACACCACCGGCTCCTCGCTCATGCCGCAGAAGAAAAACCCGGACGTGTGCGAACTGACCCGCGGCAAGACCGGAAGGCTGGTGGGCAACCTGATGAATCTGTTGGTCGCGATCAAGGGCCTGCCGCTCACCTACAACCGCGATCTCCAGGAGGACAAGCCGCCGCTTTTCGACTCGGTGGACCAGCTTCACCTGATCCTGGCGGTGAACACCGAGATGATCGCCGCGATGGAGTTGCGCGAGGAAAACTGCCGCGCCGCGGCTGCGGATCCGATGCTGCTGGCCACGGATCTCGCCGACCATCTCGTCAAGAAGGGCGTGCCCTTCCGCCATGCCCATGAACTCGTCGGCAAGGCGGTGGCGGAGTCCGTCGCCAGCGGCACGCCGCTCGACCGGCTCGATCTAGCAGCCATTGATCCCGCCTACGGGCCGGATGCGGCGGAGGTTTTCTCGCTGGAGCGCGCCCTGGCGTCCCGCACCAATCCCGGCGCGCCGTCGGTGGCGAATGTCACCGCGGAAATCGCGCGGTGGAAGAAGGCGTTGGGTGGATGTTAGCGCAAACGGCGGCGGGAGTTCACGGTTTGCCGTGCTTCCGGAGAGTGTGTGACCGGATCGCTCCGGTGTCCGCGCGCTGGCGTGGGCAAGCTGAAGCTTGGACTCCTGCGCCGGAAAGGCGTGGCGGCGGTGGGCGCCGCTCACCTGATCCCGGTGCTGCCTTCGACGCGATTGTTGCGCACGATGGGGCGGCGGCCGTTGCCCTTTACCTGGAGGTTTCCAAGAACGCGGTTGCCGATGATGGAGAGCTTGCCGAGGTTGTCGAAGATCCGGATGTCACCGTCCACGCGGTTGGAGACGATGTGCGAGCGCCCCTGGAGGTTGTTGGCGAGTTGAATGTTTCCGCCCACGGAAGAGCGCCTGACGTTGATCTGGCCGGGACTTTTTCTCACTTGGACATTGCCGCTCACGGAGGTGTTGCGGACGACCAGCGAGCGGGCGGCACGAGGCGTGTCCGCTGATTCGAGCTGGATGTTGCCTGCCACGCTGGTGCGGTTCACCGCCACGAGTTGGCGGGTGGCCTTGCCCCGGAAGTTGCCGTCCACCTTGGTGCGGGAGCGGAGTTCGACGCGGGAAAAGGCGTCGGCCTGGACATTGCCCTCGATGGTTGCGCCATAGGCGACGAGTTTCGCACCGGGGCGGACGAAGACATTGCCCTTGATGACGGTGCCGTTGAGCACGCACTTGCGTCCGCGTTCGACGGCGATATTGTCATTGATCACGCCCGGGCCGATGCGTCCGCTGACGGTGACATCGGCCGCGGCCGGGAGCGCGCTGGCGAGGGCGAGGACGCCAGCGAGGATCGAGATGCGGGTGGATGCGAAGGGAATGGGTGCTTTCATGGGTGTGTGCGGGATGGGCAACTCCGAAGAGACTAGCCGAACATCCCGTTTATTCAAACGAAAGCGAAGCGCCGCCGGGAAAGCGGGAATCACTTCAGTTCGCTGATCGTCCAAGGCGTGACCCGGTCGGCGTGTTTGGTGCGGACGGCCTTGATGGCGCCCGCGCCGACCGGAGGCGCGTCGTTCGACCATGTCTGCCGGACGTAGGTGATGACATCGGCGACCTCCGCGTCATTGAGCTGCGCGCCGAGCGGGGCCATGATGTTGTTGTAGGTGACGCCGCCGGCTTCGAGCGGGCCTTGGAGGCCGTGGAGGACGATGCGTGCGGCCAGCGAGGGATCGCCGGTGAGGCGCCGGGATGCGTTGAGCGGCGGGAATGCGGGTGGCACGCCTTTTCCGTCCGGGCCGTGGCAGGCGATGCAGGTCTTGTTGTAAACCTCAAGCCCGCGCGCGTGTGCGGCGGGATCCGGTGTGTGTTTGCGGACGAGCGGTTTGGTTTCCACCGGAGCGGTGTTGAGTCGGGAGATGAGTTGCCTGGAAAAATCATTGGCGATGGCGGCGAGATCGGCGGCGAGAGACGACTTCTCGTTGCCGGGGGCGGCCGAGACGAAATGGGTGGCGACGGCATCGATGGCGGAGGAGGAGAGCCCGGCGCTTTCCTCGATCAGATAGACATCGTCCCACCATGCGGTGCCGCGCGCTCCGCCGTAGCCGCCGAAGAGGCAGTTGATGATCACCGAGTCCGCGCCGCCGGAGTTGAAAGTGCCGGAGATTTCGGCCCAATCCTCGGTGCCGGTGACTGCGGGGGTGATCGCTTCGGTGCCATGGACGTTCATCATCGCTCCGCGGCCTCCGGCGGGTTCGAGGTTTTCGGTGCGTATCCATCCGCCGAAGCGGTAGGTGGTGTTGGGTTTGACGCGGAAAGTGCCGGCGGCTCCGACGTCGGCGCGGGCATTCGAGCGGATGCGCAGGGCTCCGCCGCCGTTGCGGCCCTGCCCCGGCGCGTGATCGAAGGCGGGCTCGGCGCGCGGGGAAGCCTGATAGCGACGGAATTCCCAGCCGGAGTTATCATTTTCGAAATCCGGATTGGTGATGAGATTTACGGGCGTTGCGGCGGTGACCGGTGCCGAGGAGGCGGCGGCGAGCAGCACGCCGCGGGCGTGGGCGCGGGCGGCGATTTGCCAGGCATCGGCCAGGGTCTTGTCCTCGAGATTCAGTTTTTCCGCGGCGGCGTGGATGAGTTTTCCGGCGTCCACGGAGGAGGCCATGTTGGAGAGGGCGGCGAGGACCTCGGCGAGTTCGCGGTCGTCAGCGGCTGTTAGAACGCCGTCGCGTGCGAAGACGGAAATGAGATTGGGCACATTGAGCGGCTCGGCGATGGCGGCGCGGCGGAGGCCGCGTTGTCTGGAACGCAGCGCGGCAAGGGCGGTATCCGAGTCGAGCGCGCCGAGTCCCCGGAGCGCGCCGAAAGCGTGCTGCGCGGCGCGGCCCTCGTCGGCTTTCACGAGGCGGCTGAGTGCGGCGAGGGCGGTGGCGGACTTGGTTTCCACGAGCAGCCGCTGGGCTTCGAGACGCCAGAACAGGTTGTGATGGGAGAGGGCGGAGATGAGTGTGCCGGGGTCGGAGGGGTCAAGTCCGGGGTTCTTGTCGTTGGACGACCCGGTGGGATAGACGCGGTAGATGCGTCCGTGGCGGGTGTCGCGAACCGGGGTTTCGTAGGCGTTGCCCCTGCCGGTTTTGGAATCAATGCCGGCGGAGGCCTTGGACGGGGTGGGGTTGTGCTGGATGATGAGGTTATACCAATCGCAGATCCAGACGGCTCCGTCCGGACCGGTTTCGGCAAAGACGGGTCCGGTCCAGGCGTCGCCGCTGTCGAAGAGGTTGTTGGGAAGCTGGCGGGACTTGTAGCCGGCTCCTTCGCGGGTGACCCGGAAGCAGCCGACGAGTTTTCCGGTGGGCTCGGTGACCAGGGCGATCTGTTCGCGCCATGAGGCGGGGAAGCGGTCGCTGGTGATGAACGCGTGACCGGCGGCGGAGGTATAGCCGTCGAAGACATCCACCTGGCGGATGTCCATCGAGCTGGGGAAAAACTTCGGGTTATCATCCGCGCGCGGGGTGCGGGGCGCCTCCATGCCGGCTTTCCGATAGAACGAGGAGGGGAAGCTGAGATACCACGAGGGGTTGGCATTGGCGGTGGAGCCCATGTGGTCGAAGTCCGAGTTGAAGCCGAGACCCCAGGTGTTGTTGGTGGTGCTTTGGAGGAACTCGAGTTTCGAGCCGTCCGCCTTGAAGCGGAAGGTGCCCTGGCTGAACCTGTGGTTTTCCCCGCCGACGGTGCCGTTGAAACCGGAGTAGCCGACGGTGGCGTAGATCCAGTTGTCGGGGCCGTGGCGGAGGTTGGAGGGGCCGGCGTGGGTATCGCCCATGCTGAATCCCTCGAAGAGCACCTTGCGGAGGTCCGCCTTGCCGTCGCCGTCGGTGTCCTTGAGGAAGAGCATCTGGGTGCCGTTGGTGCAGATGACGCCGCCATTGACGCAGATGGCGGAGGTGGGGATGGAGAGCTTGTCGGCGAAGAGGGTGAACTTGTCGGCGCGGCCGTCGCCATTGGTGTCCTCGCAGATGCGGATGCGGTCGTTGCCGAGGTTTCCGGCGTGAAGGTTGTTGGGGTAGTCCACGGTTTCCACGACGTAGGCGCGGCCGCGGTGGTCCCAGGCGATGTGGATCGGGTTGACGATGTCCGGCTCGCTGGCGAAGAGCGAGAGTTCGAAACCGACGGGCACGTTGGCGAGCTTGATCGAGTCCGCTGGCGACAGGGGTTTCTGGCCGCTGGTGATGGCCTGGCGCTCGCGGTATCCGGGGAGGATCATTTCCTCCTGCTGAAGCTCGGGAGGTTTCAGCGCGAGCCACTTGGATCCGACTTCCCCGCCCACGCTCCAGAGCACGGCGCGGCGCAGCAATTCGTGGAAGGCGGACTGGCCCCAGCAGCGCATGTCGTGGCCGTAGGCGGTGTAGAAAACCCGGCCTTTTCCCTGTTGGCGGACCCATGACCAGGGTTCCTGCCCGCGGCGCTGGAGGATGGTGCGGTCGTCGCCATGGCGATCATGCACGTAGGTTTCGTCCCAGGTCTCGAAGCCCTGGAAGCCGCGCATGACCGGATGGTGCGGTGCGGTGATGGTGGTGCGGAACACGCCCTCGCCGTGCGACTGGAAACGGCCGCCGACGAGCTTGATGTAGGCGTCCGATTTCCCGAAGCAGGCGGAGGCGCAATGGATCGGCAGGAAACCTCCGCCGTTTTCCACGAAGTCGATAAGGGCCTTTTCCTGTGCGGGGTCCATCGGGCCGTTCCGCTCCCAGTTTGCATAGAACATGAGGGCGTCATAACTCCGCAGCACTTCCGGGCGGAGGTCGGCGAGGTCCTCGGTGTAGCTCAGACCGATCCCGGTGGCTCCAAGGCTCTTCTTGAGCACGCGGTAGCGCTCGATGGGGTCGTGACCGGGGTGGTTTTGGGCCGGTGCTCCGAGAAACAACACCTCCACGCGCCGGGCCTCGGGACGGGGGAGTTTCATCGATTGGGCGAGGACAACAACAGCGGCCGCGAGCAGGCCGGGCGGAAGCAGAAGGATCTTCTTCATACGGGCGGTTTGGGAGATGAACAGTCACCTCATCCGAGGTTCTTTCAGGATGAATCCCGGCCGCGATGGAACGCTTGTAGGATTGCGGGCGGTTTGTGTAGTATTCCGCCAGATGAATGCAATGCAACTGGCCCGGGAGTGGAGCGCGGGGCTTGCGGCCGGGCAGTTCAGGCTCCTGTTCGATCACTTGCCCGGCACCTTGTTTTTCGTGAAAGACAGGGAAGGACGCATTATGGCGGGCAATCCCGCGTTTGCCAAAAGGTGCGGTTTCCAAAGCGAGGATGAAATCATCGGGCTCACCGATGACATGATTTTTCCGTCACGGCTGGCCCGCAAATACCGTGCGGACGACGAGCGGGTCATGGCGACGGACAAACCGTTGCTGGGGCTGATCGAACTGTTTCCCAACCGCGAGGGGAAACCCGAGTGGTTTCTGACCGACAAGATGCCGCTCCACGATCGTGAGGGGCGGATCTGCGGTGTGTGCGGGACGGTGCGCAGCTATGAGGCCCAGCACGCCGCGATGATGCCCTATCTGGAACTCGCCGGGGTGGCGGACCACCTGAAATCCCGTTTCACGGAGAAACTCGACCTGCCGGCCCTCGCGCGTATGGCGGGCATGTCCGTGAGGCAGTTCGAACGGAAATTCCGGGCCACGTTCCGGATGACTCCGCGCGATTACCTCATCCGGATGCGCCTGATCGCCGCCTGCGGACTGCTCGCCCGCACCAACCAGCCGCTGACGAGGATCGCCCTGGAGTGCGGGTTTTACGATCACAGCGATTTCGCGAGGCAATTCCGGCGTCAGATGGGGCAGACGGCCAGCCAATACCGCTCGGAACATCGGGCAAAGGCGACCGTTCCCAACCTGTGAACATGAATTTTTGTTGGTCATGCCTGGTTGGCCCGCCTATGGTGCCGCCCCGCGAAAGCGGATGAACCATGGCAATCAAAGGACAGGAACTGGCAGTGGCCTGCGCTCAGGCGGCGGATGATCTCAAGGCGGGGGAAATCCGTATCTGGGACATGCGCGGCGTTTCGAATCTCACCGACTTCATGGTGATCTGCACCGGCGCATCGATGCCCCAGCTCCGCGCGATCCTGCGCGATGTGGCGGGGCGGCTGGAGCAGGAGCACGGCGTCAGGCCGGTCCATTCCGAGGGCCGTGCGGACACCCGCTGGGTGGTGCTCGACTACATCGACGTGATGGTCCACGTCATGGACCCGGAGCTGCGGGGCTTCTACGGCCTGGAGGAATTGTGGAAAGACGCCCGCGAGGTCGTCTGGCGGGACGCGGCGTGAAAATCCGCAGGGCGTCCCATTTCCGGGGGGCAACCCGCGAGGACATATCGCGATGCCGGAGCGGCCGGCAGGCAGACGCCTAAACAGGGGCCGGAAGGGAGACAGGTGGCAAGGGCAGGGGCCTGTGGGCGGGGTGAGGTGATAGATTACTTGCCTGGGTTTCGGTTTCGTTCCTCGTAGGTTTTGAGGAAACCATCGGCCTCCACCCTGAATCTGGGGTCGTTGATCTGGGGGATGGCCCATTTCGCCCCTTCCACATCGCTGCGGGCGAAGAGGGCGGCCTGCACGTATGCGGCGAGCGAGTTTTGATGTTTCCATCCCCGGGGCATTCCGGCGATCCACTGTCTGGCTTTGTCCGGTTGGTGGGAAACGAATTTCCTCACCGCCACACGATAGATATCCATCGTGTCATCCCGCTCTGGCAGTTGCGCCGCCCATTCTAGCATGGAGGGATACTGCCGGGCATTGGGGTTCATGTTGTGCAGTTTCACGGCAAGGGGCTTCTGGAGAGCCGCCCAATCGGACGTGTGTATCACTTCGTCGAGTGCGGCGAGATAGGCGTCGACGTTTTCTCCCGGGTTCTTCAATGCGGCCTGGACAATCTGTGGTTTCAAATCCGCGGGCAATGCGGCGTAAGTGGCGCGGGCTCCGGCATAATCGGTCCGATCAAGCAAGACAGCCATGGCTTCGGAAATCATCGCATCTCCGGCCGCCCCCCTGATGGCGGACAATTTTCCGACCACCGTGTCGGCATTCTGCCGCGAGGCCACCGCCTTCGCGGCCTGTGCCCATAACTTCCGGTTTGCCGGCGTATCCGGCAATGTGGCGAAATCATCGATCATGGCCCAGATTTTTTCCGGCTCGCCGATCATGCCGTCAACCACGCTTTTGATGACCTTGCCCTGATCGGATGAGTTGAAATCGCCGATCATGGCCAGCAATTCATCGGGATGGGCCAGGCCCATTTTCTGGATCCACCAATTTCGCAGTTCGGCGGATTTGATGCCGAATCTCTCTCCCGCCAGCAAGGGTCTGAAAGCGTCCGGGTCCTTTTCAAAGGGTTCATTGAAGGCGGAAAGCAACGTCGCCGAGTCAGGTTCCAGAAGGGCCGCTTCCAGGGCTGCTTCAAGATTTGCATTGGCCCACTCTGTGAGCAGCGCGGGGCGCAGGCGGGCGCGATCCGCCGCGGATTGGCGTTGCATGAGGTCCCATGCGCCCTTGAGGGTGGCGGAGGCTGCTCCGTTTCAGGACTTCGCAAAGGTCGGCTCGCCCTGGCCGGTTCCGGGATTCGCGGGTTGGCGAGGACCGAGGAGCCTACATTGCCCGCATTATTGGTCTGACTGCCGACGGGTTGATGTTTCCAAGCGCGAGCGATGGCCGCTCCCAGTAGCAGCGCGAGGGCATGGCCGGTGATCAGGAATGCGGCGCGATGTTTCAGACGTTTCATTTGGCGGGCCTCCAGCCGGGCGGCATGGTTTTGAGGGCTTGGTAGCTCTCCGCTTTTTCGAGATCGTGGGACTTGAAGTTCGCGTAAAGCCCGGAGAGCGCCCAGTCGCGTTCGATTCCGTGTGGCATTGCGGCGACCCACGCCGAGTATGACTCGCCGAATTTATCATAGTATGGCGCAGCGGCCCGAATCCAAACCTGAAAGCGGTCATTCGGCTTTGAGCCCAGCGTGGGTGGCATCTGGGAGAGCAGATCGAATAGTTTTTGCGGATCCGCCTGGCCGGCTATGCCCATTGCCGCGTCCAACATGGCTGATTCGCGTTGTTGCAGGGGAAGATCCGAGATCAGAACCATTGCCGATGCCGGGTGGATGGCCGCCATTTGCTTTAACAGCGTCTGGCGGAACTCTTCCGGTTGCTCGGCTGCGAGGGTCGGCAATGCCCGCCTGGCTTCGTCGAAAACCTGGCGAGCGCCGATTTCCCCATGGCGCAGGCGGTGTTTCCAGTCGGAAACATTTCCCTCGGTCTCCGCATCTGCGGAAGCAAGCCAGCGAATCAGGTCACCGCGCGCCATATGGACGGCTGAAATGTTGGAATGGGGGGAACCAGTCGCCATTTCGTCCAAGATGCCGATCCTTGCCGAAATCGACGCCCCCGTCGCGCCATAAACCATGCCCGCCAGGATGCCGCTCTCCCGCAGGATTTTTGCCAGATCGCCCTCGGCCCGTAACTCGCGGCGCATCCACTCGATGCGATCCGGGGCTTCCAGGCGGTTGACAAACGCCTGAAGCGCCTGTGAAGACGGGTTTCTCCTGACGAAATCCTCGATGGAGCCCAGATTTTCCTTCGGCCATGCCATGATGGCCTGGGTGACCACGCGGGATGTGTTTGGCGCAGGATTCCGCGCCAGTTCGCTTTCCAGGGTCCCAATATCCTGATTGGCCGCGATCATTTTCGAAAAAACATCGATCACGACATCCCTCGCTGCCCCGGTCAGCAACCCGTCGGGCTCCTTGATCCAATCCTTCAACTCACGCAGTCCGGTGGTTTCCAGATACGGTCTCGCAAGCTCGGTGAGTGATGACAAAGCAGGGTTTCCCATGCTACCGGAGCCGTTCCAATACATCAGTGCCGCCTTTGGATCGGCTTCCAACCAGTGGGAAAACCGGATTTTCGCTTCGGACAACAATTTTCGGTCCCTGCCATCCCCGACCCATTCGTCGATGGCCGTGCGCGCGGCGGCGGCTCGGTCCTTGGCCGGAAGGGCGGCATCCTCCGCATCCGCAGAGTCGATTTGTTCGAGCAGACTCCAAACAAGTTTGCCGGCAGGTTTTGAGCGGTCCAGTTGCTGCCGTTGAACGGATGATTTGGTCTTTTGGGGAAGGACGGGGGGCGCGATCCGGGGAGTGGATTCAAGTTTTTTTCCAGTTACGAATGAAACGGCGGTCCAGCCAAAAGCGACCGCCAAAACGTGGGTGACGATCCACGCTATCCGAATTTTCCCTCCTTTCCAAAACACATCTGTAGATCAGCAGAAACCAGGATTTCAAGTCAATCCAATTTCCCGTCCCGATTCGGCATCATAGTCCGGTCGCGGGGCCGTCCCTGCGGTGATTGGCAGGGATTTTTTGGCATTGGCCCGTAAGTCGGTTCCCAGCATGCGGATTATTAAAAACCTGCTCCACGCTGAGGGCGAACTCCTTGCAGATTCGGTAAGCGAGATCCAGCGACGGATCATGCTTTTCCGTTTCCAGCGCGTTAATTGCTTGGCGTGACACTCCCACCCGTTTGCCGAGTTCCTCCTGCGTCCAGTTTCGTTCGGCGCGCAGCACTTTCAGTCGGTTTTTCATTAGTGTGAGGTTCGGATGAAGGGTGAGACCGAGCGGAAGGGGCGGCCCACAGGAGCGGAGAAACCTGCGTAGCGGGGAGATGGGTGGTCTTGGTGTGGAGTCCCAGGAAATCCCACACCGAGGCGATGGCGAGCGTGATTCCGGTGGCTACAATGAAGCGCTTCGCTGTCAGGGAACGGACGAATTCGCCTCAGTCCCGCACTCAAACGAGGGACACACGGAGATGGCCGATTGCCGGCGCGGCTACCACCACCGGGATGAGCAGGCTTCCCGGGGCAGTCAATCCATCGAAAGCACCGGTGATGGCGGCCAGGTTCACCGCAACGTGGACGCCCATGAAAAGGGCCGTGCGGATGAGATTCCTTCAGCTGTTTTCCGTAGGTGTGTTCATGGCGGGTATTGTTCACGCGATGTAAGGTTTGCATTGCATTTGTCCGTGTCATGTCAACCTTACATTCTGGCGACCGCATGATTTCTTACTTTCTTCTCTTCCCGGCATCGCCTTTCCTCCCGTCCGCATGTCCTCACTTCCTACCGCTGACCTCCTGGCGCTCGACCTGGACGGCTTGAAAGGCCGCCTGTCGAAACTCAGGAGGTATCTTTGACGTCCCGGCCCTCGAAAACGAAATCCAAACGCTCGAGGAGGCCATGGGCTCCCCCGATTTCTGGAACGATGCGGACAAGGCCAAGTCGATTTCCTCCAAGGCCGCCGGGCTGAAGAAAAAGCTGGAGAACTTCCTCAAGCTCGAATCCCGCGCGGCCGATGTTGAGGAAGGCATCAACCTCGCCAAGGAGTTCGATGACGGCGACCTCGCCCGGGAAGCCATTGGAAACGCGAAGTCGCTGGAAACCGACATCCGCTCCTTCGAGCTGCTCACACTGCTCAACCAGCCGAGCGATGTCTCGCCCTGCTTCCTGGTCATTTCGGCGGGAGCCGGCGGCACGGAAGCCTGTGACTGGGCGCAGATGCTCCACCGCATGTACACCCGCTGGGCGGAAAGCAAAGGCTACACCGTGGAAACCCTCGACTGGCAGGATGGCGACGAGGCGGGCCTGCGCACCGCGACGCTCAGGATCACCGGCGACTACGCCTACGGTTTTCTCAAGAACGAGCGCGGCGTGCACCGGCTTGTCAGAATCTCCCCCTTCGACTCGAACGCGAAGCGCCACACGTCCTTCGCATCGATCGACGCCACGCCGGAGATTTCCAAGGAGATCAACATCGAGATCAACGACAAGGACGTGGAGATCACCACCACCCGGTCCGGCGGCAAGGGCGGCCAGAACGTCAACAAGGTGGAGACCGCCGTCCTGCTGCGCCACTTGCCCACCGGCATCCTGATCCGGTCCACCGCCGCGCGCACCCAGGGCCAGAACCGCGAACTCGCTTATGAAATCCTCAAGGCGAAGCTCCACACCATCGAGGAAGACAAACAGAAGGCCGAGGCTGACCGCTCGTATGGCGAGAAAGGCGACGTTTCGTGGGGCAACCAGATCCGCTCCTATGTTTTCCAGCCCTACCAGAAGGTGCTCGACCTCCGCACCGGCGAGGAAACCAACAACATCCAGGGCACGATGGATGGCGATATCGACGCCTTCATCGAGGCGAAACTCCGCGGCAAGGTCCGCGTGAAGGGCGCCAGGGACGACGACGAGTGATCGCGCCGCTCAGCGCCTGCCGCCGGAAATGACCACCGCCTTGCCGAGCCGTTCGCCGACCGGACGTTTGTCCGGCGGGTGTACGTCCGGGCTGTCCCAGCCGAGATCCATGGTCTTCACCAGCGTGACGCGATCGAGCGCCCCGGCCGCGCGTTCCTGCACGGCGCGGAACCGGGGCCAGCCCTGCCGCAGCGGATCGTTGCCGCCGATGCGCGGGAGCTGGACCATGAAGAAGGGCAGCGAAGGCCGCTCCAGCACCTTGCGCCAGCCCTTCACCAGATCGGTGATGAGTTGGCCGTTCCATGCGTCGTCGAGGATCTCGGCATTGGTCTCGCCCTGATACCACAGCACACCTGTTAGAGGAAACCCGCGCCACCAGCGCGGGCCGGAGTCGAAGAGAAAACCGGGGCGGTAGGGGTGGTTTCCCGCCTTGCCCGCGA
Source organism: uncultured Luteolibacter sp. (assembly GCA_964554865.1). Lineage (GTDB taxonomy): Bacteria > Verrucomicrobiota > Verrucomicrobiia > Verrucomicrobiales > Akkermansiaceae > Luteolibacter. The sequence continues at coordinate 20,921 of CAZKQK010000082.1, forward strand.
GGTTGGTCATCGCACGCCCGCGCGTCCACGCGGCGACGCGCGGGGAAGTGGTCCATGTTTCATCCAACAACTCCGCGTATTCGCCGCGCGACTCCAGTGTCTCGCGCGGCAGCCATGCTTCCGCGCCGCTGCCGCCCACCGAGCAATCGATCAATCCCACCGGCACCTTGCGCGCCTGGTGGATCGCCTTGCCGGCCCACCAGCCGACGGCGGAGAAACCCGCGGCGGATTCCGCGGAGGCCGGCCGCCACTTTCCGGTGAAGAAGCCCGCGGGTGTGAGGCGTTCGAGTTCCGCCTTGCCGTAGGCGCGGCCGGCCGTGTGGGTTCCAGTTAGATCAAGCAGGCGGATCGCCGGGAGGTTCCCGGCGAGATCGACCTCCGCTTTTCCGCCTACCGCCCGGGCCAGCGGGAAATCCATGTTCGACTGCCCCGCGCAGAGCCACACCTCGCCGATGAGGACATCGCGCAAGTTGGCGTTTCCACTGTTGGATCGTATCTCCATGTCCCGGCCCTCCGCCGAGGGTTCCTGCGGCGGGAGCAGGACGCGCCAGTTTCCCCCCGCGTCCGCCTTGCCGCTGGCGCTGTGATCGCCGAAGCGGATCTCCACCACGGCGTGCGGCTCCGCCGCGCCCCACACGGGAATCCCGCAGCGCATTGGCAGCACCATGTGATCGGCAAAGGGCCGCGCGGGCACCGGAGCGGCACAGGCGAGCAGAGGGCATGAAACCAAAAGAACAATCGACGGGCGGAGCATGACGGAAGACAAACGGATGTCTGCCATACGTCGTGAATCGACAAGATCATTCCTCGGGCGCATCTGCGGTGAGTTCCGCCGTCCGCTCCCTCAACGGTCCCGGTGGCAAAGCCGCCTGCCATTTCAGGAAACCGGGCGCGTCCGCCGCAAGAAACCCATGCAGCACGGCGGCGACGGATTCCGGATCGATGCCGGCCGGATTCGCGCTGCCAAGCCATTGCGCGGCGGATGCGGGATCGGAGGAGGCCCACTCGGCGGTCAGGCGGTTGAGCGCCGCAGGCTGTTCCGCGGCCGGCAGTTTCCCGATCCACGCGAGCCCGGCCTGCGGCGATTGGTGCGCGAAGATGGCGGCCATTTCGGAAACGGCGGGCGCGCGCTCGCGGGCATCGCGGACATTGTCCAGCAACCAAGCCGAGCTTTCTGTTAGGTCGACCGTCGCCCAGTTGGCGATCGTGCTGGCGAACTGCGCGGGATCATCGAAGCGGCGGCTGGATTCCAGGCTCGCGGCCACGGCTCCGCGCGGATCGGCCTTTGCCCATCCGGCGTAGGCGGCGTAGCGGAGGATGGCGTCCAGCCCGGGATCGCCGGGATTTGCCTCCAACCATGCGATGGCGGCGCGGGGATCTTCGCCGGACCAGCGGAAAAGCAAGGTCTCGAGCGCCGCGTCCCGCTCTCCGGTCGCGGGCAGTGCGGAAAACCACGATGCGGCCGCCAGCCCGTCCTCGCGTGCCCATTGTTCGGCGATGCGGATGAGCAGGTTGTTCAGCTCGATGCCGCTAAAATGGGCGAGCGACCATTCGGCCGCGCCCTTCGGATCGTTTTCCGCGAACTGTCCGGTGGCCATGCGCAGCGCCTCGTTGCGGCGCGAACTGGCTTCCTGGCCCGTGATCCATTCGAGCGCGCCCGGCGGGTCCGCATTCATCCATGCCTCCATCCGGGACATGGCCAGCTTGAAGCGCCGGATCGGATCCGTCTCCCCGGCGAGGCGGGCTTTCAGCGCACCGATGTCCGCCGCGTTCAGACGCGGCACGCCCGGAGCGGAAGATGATGCGCTTCGGTTGGCCCTCGTCGTGCCGGACATGCTTTCTCCGCGAAGTTCGGCCACCGGCGCGGTGTTCCGTCCGAGAAACCATCCGCCGGTGCCGGAGATGGCGGCGATCCCGGCGGCGGCGAGCCAGAGTTGGGGCGCTTTCATGGCGATGCGCGGACGATGCCGGGAAACGAAGGCGCAGGTCCCGGCACGGGATCATCCGGTGATTCTGTTAGAGCAGGTTGTCACGCTTGAACGAAAGCGCGTCGCGGAACTTCCAGCCCTTGCGGGTGTATTCCCACAGGTTGATTTCCGGGAAGCGGTAATCGTCCAGATAAACCGCGTAGCCCTTGCAGCTCTTGTTCCTGCGGGTGGCTCCGGGTTTGAGCGGCTTCAGACCGCGGGTCATCAGGACCTCGCCCTTCGTCGCGCCGTAGAACGGCATGGCCCAGAACTCGAAACTGAGCGAGCCGCTGCGGGAGTTCGAACGGTTGTTGATCCAGCGCATGCCGTAGGTGGTCCGCCGGTAATAGTCGGATCCGAAGTTGCCGTAGCGTCCGGTTTGTTTCACGCCGCCGCGATGGACGACCGGATTGAAGACCTTGTAGAAACCGTCGCCGTCGAGAGTCACCTTGGCCGCCTGGGCCTTGGTGCCGGATCCGATGACGACAAGCAGCGCCGCGACGGCGGCAGCGAGTGGGTGGCGTATGGTTTTCATGGGCGGTGGCGGTGGCGTTTGTTGGGTGCCATGCTAGTCCTTCGGACGCGGCTGACACGGAAATATTCACGGATTCCCGCAAAGCCGGAAAACGAAGCGGGAAAGGGACGTGTTTCCGCCCCGCGCCGGACGGGAACAGGGCAGAATGATTGGCAGCGGAATCCTCCGGGTGAGGGGCGCGGGAAGGCGGGATCTTGCGGTCGTGGCTGACGGAATATGCCCGGCCCCTTCCGGCTTGGTAATGCTGCCGCCACAATCGGGCCGCCCGCCATGGACCGCGTCCAGGCGCTGTAAATAAAAACTCCAACCGTGGACATTTAACATGGTGGTTTTGCCGTGGCTGTCCGGTTGCCGGATTGGCCAGAGCCCGGGATCAAATCCCTGATTGGGAATCATTGGATTCAGAAGCCTCTTTTTTCATATTCCAATTTTTTCAAGTAGCTGATTTCCCCATGTCATGGGGGCAGCACTGTGGCTGTCGCTTCCGCGGCTTGCCAATCGATTGCGCCTGTCTCGAACTCAAACTCGCCATCGTTCCGCCAATCCTTGATGGGTTTGGCAAATCTTCATACTTCAGGAATCCATGTGTAACTGGAGTAACTCAACGATCTTCCGGCGTCCGTTTTCACGCGCCCAATCCAGTGCGGTTTTCCCGCATTTGTCCTTGGTGCGAATGTCGGCTCCGTGATCCAACAACCATGTGGTTGCTTCAAGCTTACCGCCTTTGGCGCATCCGATTAACGGAGTTGTTTGGCCGGAATCCCTGACTTCAATATTGGCTCCATGCTTCCACAAGACCTCCATCGCCGCCACCTGATTGTTTCTTGAAACTTCGCGAAACGGCGTGCATCCTCCTTGGTTTCTGGAATAAAGATCCCCGCGGCAAGCCGCGGGGTATTCGGAATTTTTCTTTCCTCTCATGCGCCGCAAGCGGCGGGGAATCAGACCCTCCTGAGATTGAAATACTCGCCCCCGTCCCAGGCGTCGGCGCCCTGGGGAACCTCGTTCACCGG
>CAZKQK010000083.1:0-2549 GCA_964554865.1 uncultured Luteolibacter sp.
CGCCGACTCCCAGCGCGTAGAGCGCGGTCGTCTTCCAGTCGTAGTCGAAGACGAAAGGCTCGGTCTCGAAGCCGACTGCGGCGAGATCCAGGCTCATGGTGGCGGCGGCTCTAGCCTGGGCGCGCGCATCGCGTCAAACGCGCGGACTTTTGCCCCCCGAGGTGCGGGATCGGCACCAAAAGGAGCGCGCCTGGGCGCCCCGCGGGTTTCCATGGAACTTCGGCGTGACCTCGGTAGTCTCCCCAGTCCCGCCGCCCGACCCCCATGACCGCCACTCCCGACAGCGACCCGACCGACAGCGTGCGGAGCGAACCCGTAGCGTCTGGCGAGCACGAGCAGGTCGCCGCCGAGGGGGCAGCGGTGTCGGCGGACGTCGCCGTCGACGCGAGCGTGGCGCCGTTCGAGGTGCCAAAGGGCGCCTACCACGTCGCGCTGCCTGCGTTCGAGGGCCCGCTCGACCTCTTGCTGCACCTGATCCAGCAGCATCAGCTGGATATCTTCGACATCCCCATCGCGTTCGTCGCGCAGAGGTACGTTGAATACATCCAGCTCATGCAGGAGCTGAACATCGATTTGGCCAGCGAATACCTGGTCATGGCGGCCACGCTCACGCACATCAAGAGCAAGATGCTCTTGCCCGTTCAGCCGTCGGGGCAAGAGGACGAAGCCGAGGATGACCTCGATCCGCGCGGTGACCTCGTGCGGCGGCTGCTCGAGTACCAAAAGTACAAGCAAGCCGCGGAAGAGCTCGGCGCACACCCGGTGCTCGGTCGCGACGTGTTCCTGCGCGGTGCTTCGGCCCCCACGGTGGACGGCCCGGCGCCGCTCGCAGAAGTGTCGGTGTTCAAGCTGTTCGACGCGTTCCAGAAGCTGCTCAGCCGCGTCAAGCAAAACGCCGAGCACCTCATCGACGTCGATCGCATTTCCATCTCGGAGCGCATCTTGCAGCTCACGGATCTGCTCCGCGACCGAGGGCTCGTGCCGTTCGAGGCGCTGTTCGATGAAGGCACCACGCGCGCGGATTTGGTGGTGACCTTCCTTGCGCTGCTCGAGATGACGCGCCTGCGCATGATGCGCGTGGTGCAGGAGGGCCCGCTGGCTCCGATCAGCGTGCTCCTGACCCTCAGCGACGAGCAAGCCGAGGTCCTCGCGCGGGACGCAGCGGCGGGTGACCCGCTCGCGGCTCTCTCTCGCGGGCGGAGCGCCGAAGCCAGAGCGCTCGAGTCCACGACGGACGACGAGGGCGTCGCGGCGGAATCGCCTCGGGAGCAGCCCGCCTGGGCGAGCGGCGACGAGCGCGCTCCGAACGATGGGGACGACGGCGAGAGCGACGACGAGTTCGGCGATGCGCCGGACGACGAAGATTCATAAAGAGCGAGCAAACTGACGCATGGCAGCGAAGAAGCGAGTTGTGGCACCCCGAAAGGGTGCGGGCCCCCGAGCGAGCGCTCCCGAAGGCGAGGTTGCTTCGGTGTTGGTCGACGTCGCGAGCGAGCCTCCCGGAGGCGTCGATGCGGCATCGGACGAAGGCGAATCCAGCGCGGCATCTGCCATTTCGTCCACAGGCGGCGCCGCGGCAGGCGACTCGGATTCGAGCGTGGTCGAGCCTCCGAATGACGAGATCGATGCGCTCGCGAGTCGGGAGAGCGGTCCCGCGGAAGACGCCGACGTCGCGGTCGACGACGAAGAGCAGGAGAACGCCGCCGCCGACTTGGAGGCGGTGCTGGGTACGGGGCCAGAGTTGTCCGGCGAGGGGCTCGACGCTCTCGAAGGAGAGGTCGAGAGCACCGAGGAGTTCCTCAAGGGTCTCGTGGAGGCGATCCTGTTCGCGGCGGATCGTCCTCTGACGGCCAAGGAGGTCGCGCGGGCGGCTCGCATCGACCGGCGGCGAGCGGAGGAGCTCTTGGATGCACTCGTTTTCGAGACGCGCACCCGCGGCATGCGTCTGACGGCGATCGCCGATGGCTTCGGTTTCCGGACCCACCCGAGCTATTCGGCCTACGTGCGAGAGTTCCTCGCGCAGCGTCCGGTTCGATTGAGCCGCGCGCAGCTCGAAACACTGGCGATCGTGGCGTATCGCCAGCCGGTGACGCGCCCCGAGGTGGATGACATCCGCGGCGTGGATTCGGGCGCCGTGATCAAGACGCTGCTCGAGCGCGAGCTCGTGCGCATTCTGGGCAAGAAGGACGAGCCAGGCCGACCGATGATTTACGGTACGACGCCGCAGTTCTTGGATCTTTTCAGCATCAAGTCCCTACGCGATCTTCCGACGCTCCGCGAGTTTACCGAACTCAGCGAGGACTCGCGCGCGAAGTTCGAACTCGAAATCGGCGAACCCGCGCCCGAAGGCCCCATCTCGTTCGAGGCCGAGGTGCCAGCGAGCGATGAGTTCGGCGGTAGCGACTCTTCGGCGCCGGCTGCTCCGGAAGACGCGGGCGACGAGGGTGCAGGCGATGAGGGCGTAGAGTCCGCGAGCGACACGTTCGATTCGAGCGATGACGAGGATGCGGACCCCAGTCAGGACTCGGACGACGACGAGGACTCGGACG
>CAZKQK010000083.1:2649-24422 GCA_964554865.1 uncultured Luteolibacter sp.
AAGACGAAGACGAAGACGAAGACGAAGACGAAGACGAAGACGAAGACGAAGACGAAGACGATTCAAGCTCCTAGCGCCAATCCCCACAGGCATGGCGTTTGCGTCGAGGCTTCAACCCGGATTCCGATATTGAAGAACGACGAAAAGCCCGAAAATGACGAAAGGGAAAAGGATTTGGAACTGAATCCGCGCGCACCTTTCGAGCCTCGCCACGAATTCACAAGCCCTCCGCGTTCAACTGCCCGGGTCGCCCCCCAACGCTTCGCCCGAGCCCCACACCCGCCGCAAGCCATCCAAGCATTGCAATCCCGAATGTCGCGGGAATCACCAAAACCAATGGGACCATCCGCTCACGATGGTCTTGCCGGATCTTCCCGGGCGCGCGCTCCATCTCATCCGCGCGGGCAGCCCCGCTCCCGTTTCTTTCGCTTCTGATGACCGCGTTTGTCCGGGTCAGGGCTTGAGACGTGCCGTCCGGGCGCGGCAGCGTGAGGGTGTTGCCGTTGGGATCGCAGGTGGGCCATCCGCCTTGGCCTCTACTCGTGATGTGGCGCCAGACGGCTGTCCGCAGGTGCCGGGCTGGCGTTTCCCCAGGTGTGCCGGCCTTCGGTGAGTTCGAGCTTGAGCCACTGCCAGAGTGGCCGTGCGAGTTTGCGGATCTCGCCGCGGCCGAGGGTGAAGCCGGGGATGAGGGTGCGGCGGCGGTCGTTGGTCCGGCCTAACAGACAGAGCCGGCGGCGGCGCTCCGCGATGCGGGCGAAGCGACGGTTGTAGAAGGCCATGAGCGCGGAAACGGGACCGGCGGCGGGATGGGTGAAGGGAGGAGTCAGCAGCCCGTCCTCGCCCTCGTCGAAGACCGCCTGGACCACGCCCCAGTAGTAAAGCCCGAGATCGAGGCGGAAGGCGAGGCTGAGCAGGTCGTATTCGCCGATGTAGTGGTATTTGTCGCGATAGAGCGCGTCGAACCACCGCCGCACGCAAAGCGCGAAATCGCGGTTGTGGGCGGCGGCAAGCCCGGCGGCATCCGCGCCGGCGCGATGGCGGGTGACGAGGTCCGCGGCACGTGAGGCGGTGAAGGAAATCCAGTCCATGCCCGGGCTGTAGAACGGGTCCATGAAAGCGGCGGCGTCCCCCACCAGCGCGAATCCGTCACCGGCGAAGGTTTCGCTCTGGTAGGCGAGGTTTTTCCGCCAGTGGCAATCCTCGGAAACGGGCTCGGCGTTTTCCAACAACTCCCTGGCCACCGGGTGCCGGTTGAGGAAAACCCGCAGCCGCTCGCCCACGTTTCCGCCCGCGGACGGGAAATCGACGAGGCGTTGGTCGAACACGACGCCCACGCTCACGTCGCCGCCCTTGAGCGGGATCCACCAACTCCACCAGCCATCGCCGATGACATGGTTCGTGGCGGTGCCGCGGGTGCCGAAGTGGCAGGATGCCCAATCGGGAAAACGTTCCGCCAGTTCGCGGCCGTCCCAGTCCTTCACGCCGCGCCAACGCGCCCAGGCCGAGGCGGTGGGATGGGCGTCATTCGGCCGCCACCAGCCCTCGCGTCGGGCGAGCACGGCGGCGAGGCCGGAGGCATCGATGATCCAGCGCGCGGTGAATTCGCGTTTCACCTCTCCCTGTTTCACGGTGACCGTCTGCATCCCGCCGGAACTGAGGCGCACTTCGGACACGGTGGCCGGGCGCAAAACGAGGGCGCCCGCATCGCTGGCGCGGCGCAGCACCTCCTCGTCCAGCGCCGCGCGGTCCACCTGATAGGAGGGAATCCGCGCCAGATAGCGCGGCCCGACCTCGGAGGCCTGATCGATGGACTCCACCCGTTCGTTGGCGAACCAGAAACGAAGGCCCTGTTTGCAAAGATGGCTTTCGTTGAGGTATTGGGTGAGCCCCAGCACGCGGCCGAGGAAAAAACCGCTCACCTCCACGGTGGCCTCGCCCACCCTTCGGCCAAAAACCCCGGAGCGATCCACGATCAACACGCGGATGCCCGGGTTTTTCCGCAGCAGCAAGGTGGCCGCAGCCCCGCCGGACAACGCGCCGCCGATGACGATCACGTCGTGCACGGCGTCAGGACGCTCGATGGTCACCGCTGGCATTGCGCGCATTATGCCCGCATCCGGATGCGATGCAACCGCCCAGCGATGGGGCCGAATTTCCTTGTAAAGCCCCACCCGTCCGGCGCACGGTCGCTCCGCCGCTCCCCGGACGGCCGCAGTTTCCGCGCGAGCGGAGGGTGAGGAAAGTCCGGACACCACAGGGCAGCGCGCCTCGCGAAAGCGGGGGACGGGAACCGCGAGGAACCCGGATGGAAAGTGCAGCAGAAAGCATACCGCCGATGGCCCGCAAGGGCACAGGCAAGGGTGAAATGGTGGAGTAAGCGCCCACCGCGCCAAGGGCAACCGCGGCGGCACGGCAAACCCCGCGCGGTGCAAGACAGAACAGGGAAAGGGCGGCCCGCCCGTTACAACTCCCGGGTAATAGTCGCACTCCGCGCAAGCGGGGCGCCCCGCTCCGGCGGGGTGAGAGAAATGGCCGTCCAACCCCGCAAGGGGCGGACAGAATCCGGCTTACAGGGGGGCGGCACCCCCTCCCTGCCGCCATGGCGGAACCGGATTCCCCACCCCGCGCAAACGGAGAGAACACCCAACAACGAAATGGCGGTCAGGATGAACTCCGGCATGAGGTTCCTTTCGGCACTGTTGGCATGAGCCCTCCGCGCCATTCCCGACAAGCGGACTCCCGGAAAATGCCGTGAGCTTCCCCCGGCCGCGGATTGGACGGCTGGATCCAGATTCGCATGCCGGAAACCGAAGTCATATCGGACTGAAATTGTCAAATACCGCCGGCAGCCCCGTTTTCGGGTTCCCACCCCGCTCACTGCGGCGGCGCGTGGCGGAGGGCCTTGACGCCGCCGATCCAGGTGGTGGCCATGACGGCGAGGGCCCCGATGAGGAGGAACCGGCCGGAGGTTGCGTCTAACACGGGATCACCGGGGGATTTGCCGGAGGCGCGCAGCGCGATGCCGGCGCCGCAGGCAAGGACGGTGAGGGTGATGCCGGTGAAGAGCAGGCGGCCTTTGTTGGAGGGGTTGTCGAAGACCATGGAGCCCGGGACGGCGGCCGCCATCATCGCGCCGCCGAGGAAGGCGATGCCCATGGGCAGCACGGTGAGGCCGGCGATGAGCACGATGGCTCCGCCGAAAAACAATCCGCCGACGAGCAGACCGTCGCGTTTCTCCTCGGCATTGAGGGTGAGGCGGGCGAGCGGGTCCTTGAGCAGCAGGAAATGCCCGAGGCCGCTGGCGAGCCAGCTGCCGAAGCAGAACAGCAGGTAGGCGGTGATGAGCGGCACGGCGGCGAGCGGGTGGATGGCGGCCAGCAGCGCGCTCCCGAAGCGGTAGGCGAGATACAGGCCGATGACGACAAGCCAGCGGTTTTTCCCGGAGAAGCCCTGCATGAAGAAGGCCCAGCGCAGGAACAGCCTGTAGAGGAAGGAGCGGCCCTTGTAGGCCTCGCGCAGGCCGACGCGGGCGTGCTCCATTTCCGGATTGAGCCGCAGCGATTCGCGGAACAATTGCTCGGCGCGCTTGACATCGCCCTGGTGCAGGGCGGTCCAGCCGGAGGTGGCGAAGGTCCAGGCGTTCTCCGGATCGCGGGCGAGGTGGCGGTCGATTTCCACCCGGGCTTCGTCGAAACGTTTCTGGAGGCGCAGGACGGTGGCGAGCAGGTTGGAGGAACCGGAATCCCCGGGATCGAGCGCGAGGGCTTGCCTGGCGGCTTGCTCGGCCTCGGCAAGCCTGCGTTTTCCTAACAGCGCGTGGCCGCGGCAGAACCAGGCGAAGGGAAACTCGGGCGCGAGCCGCAAGGCCTCATCGGCGGCGGCGAGAGCCTCGTCGTGGCGTTCGAGCGAATCGAGGATGGAGGAACGGATGGCGTGGGCGTGCGGGGCTTCGGGATCGAGACCGATGGCGCGCCCGATGCTTTCGAGGGCGGCCTTGTGGTTGGAGCCTTCGGAGTGGCGGGTGATGGCGAGTTCGAAGTGGCCATCGAAGTCATCCGGATCGGCGGCGAGGTGCTGGTGAATCGCGGCGATGGCCTCCTGATGGCGGTGGCGGTCGCGCAGGAAGCGGGCGTGGTCGAGATAATCGCTCATTTTTTCAATCCGAGGTAGTGGAGCACGTCGTCGTAGAAGCCGCTTTGGTTGGCGTAGAGCGCGTGGTTTTTCGCGCTCTCGAACCACTTGCGGGTGGAGGGTTTCACCTCCTTGCAGGCGCCTAACAGCATTTTCCCGGAAACCGGGACGACGGTGCCGCGGCGCATCGCTTCTGTTAGGGCGGACTCGGTGGCGAGATCGAAGACCGCCTTGAGATCCGCGCCGGAGAAACCCTCGGACCTGGCGGCGAGGGAGGCGGGATCGAATTCCACCAGTGGCTTGTTCCGCGCGTGAATGCGGGCGATTTCCGCGCGGGCGGAGTTGTCGGGAGGTGGCACGAAGACGAGCCGGTCAAAACGTCCGGGGCGGAGAAACGCACCGTCGAGATGCCATGGCGCGTTGGTGGCGCCGAGAATCAGCACGCCGTCGTTGGAAGTGCGGGAGCCGTCGAGTTCGTCGAGAAACTGGTTGATGAGACTGCGGCCGGAGGACTGCCGCATGTCGCGGCGGTCGGCGGCGAGGGCATCGATTTCATCGAAGAAGAGAACCGATGGCGCGGCCTTGCGGGCGAGTTCGAAGATCTTGTGGAGCTTCTGCTCGCTCTCGCCGATGAACATGTTGAGCACGTGGTGGAGGCCCACGGAGAAGAAGGTGGCGTTGATCTCGCCGGCGGTGGCGCGGGCGAGCAGGGTCTTGCCGCAGCCGGGCGGGCCGTAGAGCAGCACGCCGCCGCCGGGCTTGCGGCCGTAGGCGGCGAAAAGCTCGGGGTTTTTCAGCGGGTGGATGATTTTCATCCGGATGTCCTCCTTCACCTTGTCCATGCCGCCCACGTCGTTGAAGGAGATGTCCGCGCGGACGCGGAACTCGAGGTCGAGATCGCGGGCGGCCACCGCGTCGAACCCGGAGAAGGGGGATTCGTCATCATCGCCGATTTCCACCGGGCCCTGTGGGGTCATGGCGGTGCGCGGGTTTCCCCCGCCGGCCTTGAGAATGGCGGCGAGCAGTTCGTCATCGGCCACGGCGCGGTCGATGGCCACGGCGCGATCGTAATACCCGCGGGCCGCGCGGGCTTCGTTTTCATCCAGCGCGAGGCGGGCGCGCAGCAACCATGCCGCGGCGTGCTGCGGGCGCATGGCGCACAGCGCTTCGAGGCGCACGACGGCCTCCGAGGTTTCGCCGGCGAGGTCCATCAGCCGGGCGATGCCTAACAGGGCGTCCGCGTGGCGCGGATCGAGGGCGGTGACGCGGTCGAAACAGGCGCGCGCATCGGCGAGTTCGAAGCGGTCCTCGTGGGCGCGCGCGACGAGCAGCAGCAGCGGGATGTTTTCCGGCGAAGCGGCGAGCGCCAGTTTCAGGGCTTCGATATCCATGGGGCCGAGCAAAGCAGGCGCGGCGGATCAATCAAGCGCGGTGAGCGGCCCGATGGATATCCCATGGAAACGAACTTGCGTCACGCGGCGATCCGGGTTTGTTCCCGGGTGATGAAACGCCGCCGTTTTCTCCAGCAAGCCATCCCCGGGTCATTCGGCTTCCTCCGCGCGCGGCGGACCGGGGCGGCGAAGGCATGAGCACCCCGGGCATCATGCGATTCCCATCCCTCGCGTCCGGCATGGCGCTCGCCGTGTGTCTGACGGGAAACGCGGCGGCGGATCCCGCGCCCTTGCGCGTGCCTGCGGGGCTCAACCACGGCTACCGGCTCGAAGTGAAACCCTCGGTGCGCATTGATGCGAGCTACCGGGTGAAGGTTTCCGCTCCGGGCGCACGGGCGAACGAATGGGCGATCCTCATTCCCCGCCCTCCCGACCTTCCTTCCCAGCGGATTCTCGGCGCGGCCACCATGCCACCCGGCGATGTGGTCATGGAGCGCAGCCCGCTGCGCCGGCCGACGCACCGGATACTGATCCCGGTGACCGATCCCGCGATGGCGTCCGCCACGACCGCGGAGGCACGCATCGCGGCGATCCTCCACTCGCGCAAGCTGCGGCAGGGACTCGGCGCGGCCACAAAACCGGTGCCGGATTTGCCGGAAACCGAACGCGGCCACTACCTGCGGCGCACGGTGCAGTTCGACTGCGACTCACCCGTCATCAGGAAATGGATCGGAGCCCGCCAACTCACCCGCGGGGACAAGGAAGGCGAGATCGACTACGCGAGGCGGGTCTTCCAACACATCGCGCTCAATTTCCAATACGAATACCTCGGCGAGCAGAACCGCGCCGCGCCGCATGTCTGCGAGGCGGGAAAATCCGATTGCGGCGGGCTCTCCGTGCTGTTTGCCACCGTGCTGCGCAGCCAGGGCATCCCCGCCCGGACCCTTGCCGGGCGCTGGGCGCAGTCGGCGGATCCCAACGAAAAACTCGGCCAGGTGGATTACCGCCAGGAACACATCAAGGCCGAGTTTTTCGCCCACGGCGTGGGTTGGGTGCCGGTGGACCCCGCCGGAGCCATCCAGCACGACCTCAGCCGCGAAAAACTCGAACATTTCGGCAACGATCCGGGGCTTTTCCTCACCCAGCACGTGGATGCCGAACTGCTGGTGGACACCCGCCGCTTCGGCGTCCGCCATGTGCCCCTCATGCAACGCGCCTCCTACTGGATGCGAGGCTCCGGCAGCCTGAAGAACTCCTCCATGGAGGAAACCTGGACGGTGAAACGCTCGCCCGCAGGCCGCTGATCCGCCGCCTGCCGGCGACGAAGGGCGGCTTGACACCCGCCGCCACGAACGTTATTGAAATTCCGGAAGACCTGAATTTCGAACTTCATGAAACTACTTTTTTCAGCCATCGGTTTGGCATCGGTCCTCGGCTCGACGGTGGCCGGAGCCAAGCTGAAAACCACCTCGCCCGTCCCGGTCAACCCGGCCCGGATCAACGATTATCCCTACCGGGTGAACGGGCTGGTCCTCACGGAGACCGCGCGTGGCAGCGGATTCTGCGCGGGCCACCCCCGGACGTTTTTCACCGCCGCGCATGTGGTTTACGGCGATCAGGCGTGGGCCCCGCCTCCGGCCTGGATCTCCAGGGCGAACTCGCTCACGCTGAACCCGGACAAGGTGATCTTCAGCCGCGGATACTACCGCTTCGACAGCTACGCGAAACTGGTCAAGACCCGCGGCGAATCCCGCGCTTTCGGCCGGGATGTGGCGCTGGCCTTCGCGTTTGAGAATGTGATCAGGGGCAAGCCCGCCCAACTGAGCTACACCGGCTCGCCGGACCTGCGTTCCAACAAGCGCAAGCTGATCACCGGATACCCCGCCGTGAAGGACTACACCGGGGATGACACCAGCGGCTTTTTCCTTCATAAAACCGGGCCGTTCCGGCATGTTTACAAGCCTGCCTCCAACGGCTCGGTCCAAACCACGCTCGTCGCCACCGGACCCGGCAACAGCGGCGGCCCCGTGTGGACCATGAACAAACCCAAGGGTCGATGGAAAGTCTCCGGCATCCTCGTCGGCGGACTTCCCTCCGAATCCGAGGTCTACTATATCTCCAGGGATACCCGGGTTCTCCAAAACGCGGTGAAACCCGTGATTTCCAAAAATCCGGCGATCCCCACTCCCACGGCGGGAGTGAGCGCCAGTTCGCTGTTTTTCCCTTACACCCGGTCCCACACGCTGCCGGACGGCGCGTCCAAATGGTCGCGTTACTCGGTCGGCGTGTTCGGTTTCGGCGAATTCTCATCGCTCACCTCCGCGCGGATCAGCCTTCAAATCAAGACCGCCCACCGAGGCGATCTCCAGGTGATGCTCGTCGCCCCGGGCGGATACGCGCAGGTGATCCACAACGAGGAAGGCGCGAACAAGAAGAACCTCATCATCGTTGACCGCGATGTCACCGAGGCTTTCACCGGCATCAACCCGAAGGGCCGCTGGACCCTGCGGGTTCGCGACCGGCTTAAGGGTGACATCTCCGTGTTCAAGGGCTTCCGCCTCGAAATCTCCGCCGACAAGGTCGAAAAGGGCGGCACCGAACCCACCCCATGAGAAAGGCCGTCACCGGGTCGGTCGCGGTCGCACTGATCGCCTCCGCATGGTGGCTCACATCACGCGGGCCGGAGGAAACTTCCACCGCCCGGGAAAAACCCGTGCCTCGCGAGAAGGCTGCGGTTTCCCGTGGTCCGTCCATGACCACCACTGCGGAACGTTCGTCGGCCGCCGTGATCAGGTCCGGCTGGAATGACCTCATCGCATGGCTTGATGGCGCCCCCCGCCCGACGCCGGATGAAATCCGGGCGCGCTTGCTCGAACTGCGGGGAACATGGGCGGAGATGGACCCCCACATGCTGGCCGAAACCATCGCCGGCCTGCTGCGGGATGGCCGCGACGCGGAAACCGGCCTGCGTTTCCTCGTCGGCCTTCACGGCTTGCTGGACGAATGGCCCACCGCGCGCGTGTTCCTGCTCGACGCTCTGGCCCCCGCCGATCCCGATGCCGCCGCCGATCTCGCCCGGGAAATCCTCGCCGCCACCTCCTCGCCGGACGAATACGCCGTCGCACTCCGCCCGCTGGCACGGGACGGCATCGCCCGCGCGGACAACAGCGAGTTGCTCGCCTGTTTCCAAACCCTGCTCTCCCGCAACGATTGGCACCAATCCGCCGGTTTCGCCGAATCCCTCGATCTCGCCCGCACCATCGGCACCCCGGAATCCGCCACCGCCCTCCTCTCATGGCCCGGAAACCCCAAACTCCGCTCCATGGCACTCCACGAACTCGCGGCCGAACACCCCGGGGCCCTCGCCGCTCCACTCGCCGCAGCCCCGCATCTCGATCCGCCCGAGCGGGCCGCGCTCATGGCCCGCCTCGATCCCGCCTCACCCGGGCAAACCTCCGCGCTCGACACCTATCTGACGGATTCAACGCGGACAGCCGGTGAACGCGCCGCCTTTCTCCGGCTCTTCCCGCTGCGCAGCGCCACCACCGGCCACCGCCTCTACTCGCGCGCCCCGGCACCCTACACCGCGGATGCCGTGGCCGCCGGCGACCGCGCCGCGCTGGAACTCACGCGGAAATGGCTCGCGAATCCCGCGCTCAATGCCGAACGGGAACCCCTCCGCGCGCTGGAGGCACGCCTGGAAAACTGGATCGATTCCCAAAACCGCTGACCGCCCTCACTCGGTCTTCGCCACATAGTCGAACACCACCACCTTGTCCACCAGCCCCTTGAGCATCGCCACGAACTTCTTGTGCTCCGGGTGCGGCAGGTAGGTTTCAAGCCCCGCCTTGTCTTTGAAGGTCACCAGGAAACAATGCGTGAATCCCTGATCCTTGCCCTCGGGACTCACATTGGTCCCCCACTCGAAATCCCGGATCTCGGCGATCGTCTTCCTCATCGCGGCGAAGGCCTTTTCCACCTTCTCGACCTCCGCCTTCGGCGCGTCGTCCTTGAACTTGAACATCACGATGTGGCGATAGGGAGCCTCGGCGGCAAACGAACCGGCCAGAGTCGTGGCGAATACGGCGCAGCAAATGATCAGTCGATGCATGACCGATCTACTAGGCCCGCGATTCCCGCAGCGCAAGAAGGCAATTCGCATCGGGCGCGCGGGGGCCAGGACAAAACTGAAAGACATGGGATCGTGAGGCCCGTAATCCGCCACAACTCCATGACCCAGCCCGCTTTGATCCCGCGCCGCAAATTCCTCGCCACCGGCATCGCCGCGTTGGGAGTGGCACCCATGGCCATGCTCCGCGGCCAGCAGGGATCGCCCAATGACGGGATCCTCATGGGCATCGTCGGCTGCGGCGGAATGGGCATGGGAAACATGTCGAACTTCCTCAACATCCCCGGCGTCCGCGTCGTCGCCGTCTGTGATGTGGACTCGGAAAAGGCCCGGGCCGCCAAAGCCAAGGTGGACGGCCACTACAAGAACTCCGATTGCAAGGTCTTCGCCCACCACGAGGATCTCCTCGCCATCCCCGGCCTGGACACCATCTGCCTCTCCACCCCGGACCACTGGCACGCCCGCATCGGCATCGATGCCGCCAATGCCGGCATGGACATCTACGGCGAGAAACCCTTCACCTGGGGCCTCGCCGAAGGCCGCGCCCTCGTCAACGCCCTCGCCAAAAACAAACGCGTCTGGCAAACCGGCTGCTGGCAGCGCTCCGGCGGGGAATTCCGCCGCTTCAAGGCCCTCATCGACAACGGAACGCTCGGCAAAATCACCCGCATCGAATGCGGAACCCCCTCCGGCATGGGCATTCACAACAATCTGCCCGAGGACAAGTGGGCCGACGCCATCGGCAAACCGCCCGCCCATCTCGATTGGAAACGCTACGCCGAGCCCCTCGGCGGCTACGAATACCACCCGATGATCCACCCCTGGAACTGGCGCTGGATGGACGAATTCGGCGGCGGCCAGCTCCTCGACTGGGTCGGCCACCACGTGGACATCGCCCTCTGGACCCTCCGCCTCGACGGCACCGGCCCGGTCAAAGTCGAAGGCACCGGCGAAAAGGGCGGCCACAAGCTCTTCAACACCTACATCAATTACTCCTACCAAGGCACCTTCGCCGACGGCCGCGTCATCGAGGTCCGCAGCAACTTCGGCGGCACCAGAATCACCGGCGAAAACGGCTGGATCCACGTGGACCGCGGCCGCCTCGTCGCCTCGGACAAGCACGAAGACACCAAGGGCGACCCGCGCCACCCCCTGCTCTCCAACCTGCCCGCCGACTTCGCCCAAAGGGCGCCCGGCCACCAACAGGACTTCATCGACTGCGTCCGCTCCCGCAAACTCACCGTCGCCCACGCCGAGGCCGCCCACCGCGCCGCCTCCTTCGGCCAACTCGCCATCGTCGCCATCGACTCGAAACAAACCGTCCACTGGGATCCGACATCCGAAAGAGTCGGCAACAATCCCGCCCAAGCCGCCCACCCGCGCCTCGGAGCACGCCTCAAGGCTTGATTTCCACCCGCTTGCACCGAATTCTCCCTTTCCACCACCACCACCATGTCAAACGAAGCCGAAGACACCTGCTGTGCCAAGAAACCCTGCTGCGATCCCAACTCGCTCGCCCTTGTTTACGCCTCCCTCCTCGCCCGCCTCTGGCTCGGCGTCCGCGCCATCCAGACCGGGGTCGAGAAATTCGCCGGAACCCGCTCGGGCGACGAAGTGGTGAAAGTTGACGGAGTGGCCAATGAGGAAGGTCTTACCGCCGCCGGATCGGTGAAATACTACGCGCTGGACAACTACCACGGCGTCCCCGCCTCCCTCATGAAGAAGTTCGAGGGTGAGCCGCTGATGATGAAATTCGCCCTGCCACTCTACGACAAGCTGCTCGGCCCCGCGCTCATCATCCTTGGCCTGACCATCCTGCTTGGTGTCGCCTACCGCAGCTCTCTCTTTGTTCTCGGTCTGCTCTACATCAGCCTCACCTGGGGCCTCATCCTCATCAAGCAGGACGATGGCGTTTCCTGGCTCGGCGTCCACATGATCCTCATCCTCGGAGCGCTGGCCCTTGCGCGGCATAACCGCTTCGCTATCCTCAACAAATGGTAAATCCGATGAATCCCGAACCTTCCCCACTCAGCCGCCGCGACTTCCTCTCGAAGTCCCTCGCCGGTGCGGGCGCGGGCCTCGTGCTCGGCGCTCCCAACATCCTCCGTGCCGCGAATCAGTCCACCGCCGGCACGGATGCCATCCACGTCGCCATTGTCGGCTTCGGCAAGCAGGCGGAAGTGCTCTTCGCCTGCCTCAAGAACATCCCCGGCCTCCGTTTCCAGGCGGTCTGCGACATCTCGAAGAACCGGATCAACATGTTCCGTTCCCAAAGCCGCGGCATGGCCAACGCCGAAGGCGCGAAGTTCTACGAGGACATCGACGACATGCTCGCCAAGGAAAAGGGGCTCGACGTCGCCATCGTCGCGACGCCCGACTTCTGGCACTCGCCCCACACCGTGAAGTGCCTCGAGTCCGGTCTCCACGTCTACTGCGAGAAAATGATGGCCCACACCCTCGAGGCGGCCCGTGACATGGTCAAAGCCATGGAGAAAACCGGCAAACTCTGCCAGATCGGCCACCAGCGCCGCTCCAATCCGCGCTACCTCTACACCTACAACCGCCTCATCAACGGCAAGAAGATCTGCGGCCAGATCGTCAACGCCAACGCCCAGTGGAACCGCTCGCTCGGAGCATCCCAGGACATCGGCGGCGCCAAACTCGCCAAATCCATCCTCGTCCCGGACGACGTACTCAACCGCTATGGTTTCAAGGACATGCACCAGTATCTCAACTGGCGCGTCTATCGCGACCTCTCCGGCGGCCCGATCTCCGATCTCGGCGCACACCAGATCGATATCTTCAACTGGTTCCTCGGCGGCGTGCCCAAACGGGTGTTCGCGTCCGGCGGCAACTCCCACTTCAAGAACCGCGAGCACTTCGACAACGTCATGTGCATCTTCGACTACGACACCCCGCAGGGCGAGGTGCGCGCGTTCTATCAGGTGCTCACCACCACCAGCTACGGCGGCGGGTTCTATGAAACCTTCATGGGCACCGACGCATCGATCAAAATCTCGGAAATCGCCGCCACCTCGGCCATCTACCGCGAAAGCGGCGACCACGTCCCGGACTGGGGCTCTCTCGTGGACAAGGGCTACCTCATCAGGAAACCGGCTCCGCCAAAACCGGAACCTACCGCCGATGCCGTCGCCTCCTACGAATCCGCCGCCCCGGACATCTACGACCTGCCCGGCGGTTTCGGCAAACCCGCCCACCAGCCGCACCTTGAGAACTTCTTCGCCGCCGTGCGCGGGCAGGCCAAACTCAACTGCGACGCCCGCCACGCCTTCGAGAGCGAGGCACCCATCTTCTGGGTCAACCCCTCCGCCCTCAGCAAGCAACCGATCGACTTCACGTCCGAACACCTCTCCGTCTAACACATGAAAGCCACATCCACCATCACCTCCCTGCTCGCCGTCTCCGCCATCGCGCTCTCAAGCTGCGGCAAGAAGTCCGAAACCACCGCCTCCGCTGATGCGGGCCCCGCCTCCACCGGAGTTGCCGGCGGCGTTGCGCTCGATCCCGGATTCCCGCCCGAACTCATCGAAGGCACCCCCAAGCCGATGAACGTGCCCAACCTCGTTCAGGCTCCCACCTCCGCGCCGACCTTCAATGTCCCCGAAGGCACCGAGCTGCTCTCCAAGGGCAAACCCGTCACCTCCTCGGATGACAATCCGATCATCGGCACGCTCGACCTCATCACCGATGGCGACAAGGAAGCCGGCGAGGGTTACTTCGTCGAACTCCTCGACGGCCTCCAGTGGGTGCAGATCGATCTGGAGAAATCCGCCGAGATCCACGCCGTCTGGACCTGGCACTTCCACTCCCAGAAGCGCGCCTATCATGACGTGATCATCCGGATCTCGGACGACGCGGAGTTCAAGACCGGCGTCACCACCATCTACAACAACGACTACGACGACTCCGCCAAAATGGGCAAGGGCACGGACCGCCCCTACGTCGAGACCCGCTTCGGCATGGTCGCGGACGGCAAGGGCGCCAAGGGCCGCTACGTCCGCCTCTACAGCAACGGCAGCACCTCCAACGAGATGAACCACTACATCGAGGTGGAAGTCTTCGGCAAGGCCGGCTGATCCCGTTTTCCCCACACCCCGCATCCCACCGCCATGAACCGCCGCTCCTTCATCACCCGCTCCGCCCTCACCGGCTCCGGCCTGCTGATCCTGCCGGGCGGCGTTCTGGCGAACTCGCCCAACAACCGGCTGAACGTCGCCCTCATCGGCGTGTGGGGCCGCGGGCTCGCGTTTTACGAAACGCTTTCCAAGGAAAACGTCGTCGCCCTCTGCGATGTCAACGAGGCCAGGTTCGCCGAGGCGCTCAAGAGTTTCCCGAATGCCAAAACCTACACCGATTGGCGGAAATGCCTTGAGCAAAAGGACCTCGACGCGGTGGTCATCTGCACCGCGGACCACCACCACGCCTTCATCGCCAACTGGGCGCTCAACCGCGGCCTGCACGTCTATTGCGAGAAACCCCTCGCCATCACCGTCGAGGAGGCCCGCGTCGTCCGCGCCAACTGGCTCGCCAAAAAGGACAAGCTCGCCACCCAGGTGGGCATGCAGCGCCATGCGGACCCGAACTTCAACCGCATCCGCGAACTCATCCGGGACGGTGCCATCGGCGAGCTGCAATCCGCCGCCGCCTGGGGCAACCGCCAGATCCGCCGCCCGGGCCACCTCCCCGGCGAAGGTGCGCCGCCCTCGGACTTCCACTGGGACCTCTGGCTCGGTCCCGCACCCGAGCGGCCTTACAATCCCGCCTACTTCAAGGGCGGCCCCGGCATGAACTGCCTTGAGTGGAACATGTTCTGGGACTGGGGCGCCGGCCAGATCGGGGACATGGGCAGCCACACCATGGACATCCTCTGGAATGCCGTGGACGCCGGCATCCCCATCTCCGCCGAGGCCAGGGGCGAGACCTTCAACCCGGACGTCACTCCGGTCGAATGCGAATCCCACTTCGAGTTCGCCGCCAACGACTGGCGCGGACCGCTGCGCGTCAGTTGGTATCAGGGCGGCCTCATGCCGCGCTCGCCAAACCGCGCCATCGATCTCAAGGCCATCGACCACGGCGCCTTCTTCAAGGGCTCGAAGGGCTTCCTGGTCGCTGATTTCACCTCACGCATCATCATGCCCTTCGGCGGTGATTCGGACCTTACCTATTACAAGCCCCGTCCGAAGGAGCTGCAGCTTCCGTCCATCGGAAACTTCCAGCAGCAGTGGATCGACGCCTGCAAGGATCCGTCCAAAAAGACCGCCTGCGACTTCGATTACAGCGCCAACATGATCGAGCAAATGCTCCTCGGCCTCGTCGCCTACCGCGTCGGCACGAAAATCGAATACGATCCCGTCGCCGGAAAAGTCACCAACGTCCCCGAGGCCAACGAATTCATCGGCCGCAAATACCGCGACGGCTGGGCGCTCAACGGATGATCCGTCCGGCCCGCATGCGGGAACCTGGAGTCATGATGGCCTACATCCGGAAGATGGGCCGCACGAACAACACAATCTCCTCGTTTTCCGTGTATCCGGTGTGTTCCGCGGCTTGTCATCTCGCCTTCTGAAATGAACTCCCCCGTCCGCGTCGTCGTTTGGAACGAATACCGCCACGAGCGGGAAAACCCCAAGGTCGCCGCGATCTATCCGGACGGCATCCACGGGACCATCGCCGGATTTCTCCGCCACGAGGACGGACTTGAGGTTTCCACCGCCCATCTCGACCAGCCGTGCCACGGGCTCGACACCGAACGGCTTGATCGGACCGACGTCCTCATCTGGTGGGGCCACAACGCCCATGGCGAGGTCGCGGACGACGTGGTCGCGGACGTCAGGCGACGCGTGCTGGAGGGCATGGGGCTCATCGTCCTGCACTCCGGACATCACTCGAAGATCTTCAAATCCCTCATGGGCACCACCTGCTCGCTGCGCTGGCGCGAGTCCACCGACAAGGAACGGCTCTGGAACA
Source organism: uncultured Luteolibacter sp. (assembly GCA_964554865.1). GTDB lineage: Bacteria > Verrucomicrobiota > Verrucomicrobiia > Verrucomicrobiales > Akkermansiaceae > Luteolibacter. The sequence continues at coordinate 18,292 of CAZKQK010000083.1, forward strand.
TCTCTCCCCACCACCCCATCACCCGCGGCATCGGGGATCACTTCGAGATCCCGATGGAGGAAATGTATGGCGAGCCCTTCGGCATCCCGGAGCCCGATGAAACCATCCTCATCTCCTGGTTCACCGGTGGCGAGGTCTTCCGCAGCGGAGCCACCTGGCGGCGCGGCGCCGGCCGGGTCTTCTACTTCCGCCCCGGCCACGAAACCTATCCGGCCTACCACCAGCCCGAAGTCCTGCGCATCATCACCAACGCCACCCGCTGGGCCCACTCCGGCGTCCGCATCGCCGACACCTGCCCCCAAAGCCCCCCCATCGAGCCTCTCCCCCCACACGCCTAGCGCCCCATCCGGCATACAGCCAACGCCGCAAGCCGATTTACAATCATTTCTGTCTCTTGTTGTTATTGTATTGCTGCCTGCCGCTGGGGCTGCCCGCGCCCACGCGCTGAAAACGACCGGTCGGCGCGTTCGCGAATGCGGGACGGATTCGAATCCTTCCGCATCATGACAGAGGGACATGCTCCCGAAGTAATTCGACGTGGCGGAGATCCCCGGTGGTGACGCGGGTGGTCCAGAGCAACAGGTTGGGTGAGGTTTTCATCATCGGCGGAACGCGGCCTCATTTCTCCTCCGGAATGCCGAGTTCGGCAAGCGTCGCCCGCAGCCATTCGAGCGAACGGGTCAACATCGGTCCGCCCTGCCCCTCGCATTCGATCGAGAGATGGCCGCTGTAGCCGATCTCGTGAAGCTGGAGCAGGCATTGTTTGATGTTCTCCGCATTGACCCCCTCGCCCACCGAGCATTGGGAAAGCGCGATGCCGGTCTGGCCGCCACGGGCGATGGCGGCGAGCGATTCGCTGACATCCTTCACGTGGACGTGCGCCACTTTCCGGCGGAAGCGATTGCAGAAGGAAACCGGATCCTGGCCGGCGATGAAGCTGTTGCCCGTATCCAGATTGAGCCGGAGAAACGGGCTGTCCACAAAGGCGAGCATGCGTTCGAGAAACTCCGGCTTGGTGGTGAAATAGCCGTGCACCTCGATGGTGACGATCACTTCGTAGGCCTCCGCGGTGTGGATGATCCGCTCATACTGGCGTTTCATCAGGTCCATCGCTTCCTCGTCGGTGAGTCCCTCGGGACGGTGCAGGCCGTCGGTGGTGGCCACGCGCCCGCAGCCGGCGTGTTTCGCCCAAGGAATCGCCTTGAGCACGTAGGGCAGGCCGTAGGCCGGGCCGTCCACGCCTGATAGAGGAAACGCGGCATCCACCTGGGAAAAGCGCACGCCGTATTTCTCCATGTGTTTGCGCAGGAGAAGCGGGTCCTGATACATGGCAACGTGCGGCTGGTATCCGAGCCCGTGGATCCAGCTCACGCCGTCGATCAGGCCGCATTCGATCCAATGCACGTCGTGGTCGCGCGCCCATTCGAGGCAGCGGTCGAAGGAAACGAAGGAGGTGTTGAAGGCGTCGGTGTGGAACGAGATTTTCATGGCGGCGGCATTTTGTTAGACCATCAGAGCCCGGCGGCCCAGAGGGTGCCCTGGCGATACAAGCGGCGGACGCCATCGGCTTTGAGGGCGGCGGTGTCGTGGCCGAGGGGACAGTGGAAGACGCGGCCTTTCCCAGGACGCAGGACGAAGGCCATGGGTTGCACGCTTTGATCCACCTTCGAGGTGGCTTGCGCCAGGACCTCGATCTTCGGTTCTCCGGCGAGGCAGGTGTAGAGTTCGTCGGTGGTGGTGAAACTCTCAATTCCCGCAGTCGCGGGATGGGCGGTGTTCAGAATGCGGACAAGAAACCCGCCATAGGGATCATGGCCGCGTTTCTTCGGATCCCAGACGCGTCCGGCGATATTCATGAATCCGTTCCATTCCTGCGCCGCGCCGCAGCCGAAATGGGCGATCACCAGACCACCGCCGCCGTTCACGTAGGATTCAAGGTTCTTCCACGCGGCCTCCGGCACGGGCAGGCGCTCCGCGTAGTTCTTGAAGTGGAGAAACACCGCGTCATAGCTGGATAGAGCGGGCGAACCCAGCAGTGCCGGCGATTCGCTGAGGGTCACATCCAGTCGCGGGTCCTCGCGCAGGATCTCCGCGAAACGAGGCCCGGTTTCGCGCCAGAGGTGGGCCGGGTAGTCGTCGCCGGTGAGGATGAGCACACGCTTGTTAGAGCCGGACTTGCGGCGCAGCAGCCAGATCTCGCTCACCACCGCGTTGGGCCCGGAGACGGCTTTCATCGTCACGGTGATCTTGCCTCCCGCAATGGCATCACGGGACAGCGGAACATGGATGCGGGTGTAGGTCGGCTTGTCCGCGTGCCAGGCGATCGGATGGAAATCCGTGAGGATCGCGACGCCGTTGATGTCGAGGCTTTGCCTGCGTTTCGACTGATCCGCATCCCAGGCGCTGAGGCCTAGCAGGTAATCCCCCGCGGCCTCCAGACCGGTGATTTCGTAGGTGACCTGTTTGCCGAAATCCACGCTGGCAAGCGGGTGCGGTTCCGCGCCGAAGGTGTAGGATTCACCCGCCATGCGGCGGATGACGACGTTTCCCTTCGTCGCTTCGGAAAACGATCCGCTGTTCAGATAGATGACTTCCTCGCAGCCGTTGGGCGCGAGCTTCAGACGATCATCTTCCTTGGGCAGATCAAGTTGGGCCTGCTTCGGCGCGTTCTTGGGACGGATGCGCCCGGCGTATTGCAGCAGGCTCGGTTTCACATCGTCCGGGGCGATTGCGGCGGACTTTTCCAACAACATGGACGCCGCGGCCGGATCGGGATGACGGCGGGCCAGATCCCACGCGAGTTTGAGCAGCGGCGCGGACACGGGTTTTCCTGCGGATTTCGAGAGTTCGTCCAGAACCACGCCCAGCCTGTCCGGTTTCATCAGGGCTCCGAGCGCCTTCCACGCGGCGGGAGATTCGTCCGGACGAGCGGCCCGGGCGACTTCCGTTAGGGTGGCGGCGGCCTCAAGCGCACGGCGGGAAACCAAGCTCTCGATCGCCGCCACGGCCATAGGACTGTCCGCAGCGGCGGTTTCGATCAACGCGGCATTGATCGAGGGATCGGTGCCACGGGCGAGGGCGGTCAGAGCGGCCTTGGCGAGTTCGGGTTTCGATTTGTCAGAGGCGGGTTTCAAAAGGAACGGGAGATCCGATGGCCGGAGGATGCGGCCCAGGGTGATCAAGGCTTGGGGATTCGGGTCTCCTGACTTCACGGATTCCATCAAATGAACCCGGAGCGCTGCTTCGGCATCCGTCCGGACGGCCAGCGCCTCGCACAGCTTGTCCTCGCGGCCGGCGGGAAGTTCACCACTTTCCTTCAGCAGCAGCGCAGCCAAAGCGGGAGATCCGGCTCCGGCACGAATCCGCCGGAGGGCCGAGCCTGCCAGAAGCTCGTTCGGCGAACGCAGGGCGGTGGCGATGAGCCTGTCCACATCCGCCCGTCCAGTTGTCAGGCTTTCGGAAAACGCGGCGGCTTCCGCGGCTGCGGGTTTCACGGCTGGCTTGACCGGTGGGGATTGGGCGCGGGCATTCAAAGCTTCCGGTCCTGGAATGAGTTCGAGCGCCATGGCCACGGGTGAGGCAAGTTCGGGATTTTTCCCAGCCGCCACGAGGCCGGGCACGCTGGCGGAGGAGCCGAGGCAGCCGAGCCATTCGATGGCGATGGCCCTGGCCTGCGGCTTCGCATCGGAGGCGATGAATGCCAGCAAGGCACGCTCCCGTTCCGCGCGGACTTTTTCATCAGCGGTGCCTTGGAACACCGCCCGGCGGGTTTCTAACAAATCCGCGAGCGGCTTCCCCTGTTCGTAGGAGGCGAGCCGTTCCAGCGACACGGCGGTTTCGCCACGGGAGGAAACGGAAAGCAGGAATGGCGCTGCCAGACAAAAGATCAATGGGTGGATTTTCATGGGAATCGGACTCAGGCGTTGAGGTTCCAGGGAGCGCGCAGCGGCGCGGTGAGCAGGCGGTCCGCCAGAGGATCATCGATGAAGCGCTCGCGTTTCCCGTCCCAGCGCAAGGGGCGCTGCAAGACGACGGCGATGTTCGCCAGGTGGCACAACGTGGTGGACAGGTGGGAAACCTCGATCGGAGCCGCGGGTTCGCGTCCATCGCGGATGGCATGGAGGAAATCCCGGAAATGATCGGTCGGCCACGGATCGGCCAGCGCTCCGGGTTGTTCGGCCAGAAGCGATTTCGGATAGGCGTCAATGCCGCCGCGGTCGGCAGCCACCCAGCCCTCATCGCCCTGAATGAGCACGTTCATCTTTCCCTCCGCCTCGTTCGGCGTGGCGAAGATCAGTTTGACGCCATCCGCGTATTGGAACTCGGCCCGCCACTTGTAACAGCAGTCATACACGCCGTCTTTGGCGAACTCGCCCTTGGCCTCCACCGAGACGGGCGCCTCGTGGTCCTTGCCGAGCGCCCACTGCGCGCAATCGACATGGTGGGAACCCCAGGCGGTGATCCAGCCGCCGGAATAATCGCGGATATGATACCAACCCGCGCCGGCGGAGCCATCGCAACGGCCGGGCGTGTAGGGTTTGCGCGGCGCGGGGCCGAGCCAGAACTCGTAGTCGATCTCCGGCGGCGGCGGCGCGGGATTCGGATCGCCGCCTTGCGGGCCATACGGAGAAATGGCGATGGCGGTGTGAACTTTGCCAAGTCGCCCCGAACGGGCGAGCCACGCGGCGCGCTGGAAGGTGCTCATCGAGCGCTGCTGGGTGCCGTTCTGGAGTACCACGCCGTATTTCCTGACAGCCTCCGCCAGCGCGCGCCCCTGCTCCACGGTGTAGGCGACGGGTTTTTCCAGATAGACGTGTTTTCCGGCGCGGATCGCCTGCAGCGCGATGATGGCATGCCAGTGGTCCGGCACGGCGATGGAAATGGCGTCAACGTCATCGCGTTCCAATACTTCCCGGAAATCCGAATACGCCGTGCAGGAGCCCTTCCCCTGGGCGGAATCCGCGGCGGCCTTGAGGCGTTCCACGCTTTTCCGGTTCACATCGCACACGGCCACCATCCGGGACTCGGGCACGCCGGTCCACGCGCGGGTGTGATCTCCGCCGCGGCTGCCCGCACCGATGACGGCAAGATTGAGTTTTCCGGAAGGCGGAACGGGAGCGGCCCGCGGAATGCCCGGGAAAGCCAATGGAAGGGAGGCGGCAAGGGAGACTCGCAGGAAACAGCGGCGGCTGAAGGTTTCGGCAAATCGGTCGTTGGTTTTCATGGCGGATGTCGCGCCAACCATACTCATGGGTATGGTTGATATGGAATGAAACCCGCCGCATCCGGATTTTCTATCATTAATCTCCGGAAATTTTTTCCCGAATACCGACGATCCTCACCAACTCCCTGGTAATGAGCACCTCCGCATCGCGCGAACAAAGTTCCGGTTCAAACAAAGCGCGCAGCTTGTAGCCTTCCATGGCGGAGAGCATGAGATCCACCAATTCGGCGGAATTTCCCGGAATAGCGTTCCCTTCCCGCATCGCATCCTTGAGGAGCGCGAGGTAGAAGGCCTTCACATCGTCGAAAAAACCGCGCCAGCTCTTGCGGACCTCCGTGTCGTGGATGGAAAGCGTGAAAAGTTCCAAGGTGAAGGTCCGGTTTCCCTCGTCGATCAGGCAGGTGCGGACGGAGGAACGGATCGCCTTCGCCAGTTTGCCGGCCGCGGAATCGAACCCGGCGGTTTCGCGCTCCATCTGGAATCGCCAGTTTTTGTAATAATAATCGCAAGCCGCTCCGATCACCTCGGCTTTGGAACGATAATGCCAGTAGAGGCTTCCCTTCGTCACTCCGGCGTCCGCGGCGATGTCGTCCATCGTGACGCGCGCGATGCCGCGCAGGCAGAACAGGCGGAAGGCGCTCTCCGCCAGCACCTGGTCCATGGCCTCCAAAGTCTTCGGCATGCGGGGAATGAAACACGCCGGTCGCGGACAGGAAAGACGAAAACACGAGGCGACTTTCGGATCACAAACCCCTCAGAAACACAATAACGCCCGGAGTTTCCTCCGGGCGTTCTGCGGAAAACAAACCACGATCTGGCGGGCGGCTGTTGCCGAAACCAGCGCGGTAAACCAGAATGGCGCGTAGATAAGCCGAATTTCGCAAGACTGAGGCAGGGACGGCTCTCC
>CAZKQK010000084.1:0-24363 GCA_964554865.1 uncultured Luteolibacter sp.
CTTGACAAACTGGCGGAATGCAGAGAGGCGTTTCCCACTACAATACTGGAATGAAGTTCTACAGTATACACGCCACAGTTGAGGCCCGTTTTCCATATGCAAGTGGATATGGTCCTCTGGAGCAGATGCCTTTTTGGGATACAGTTCCCGAGAGTCACCTCGTAGGTCGTAAACGTCATTTTACGGGACAGGCAAATTGACGAAGATTGTTCTTGCCGTTCTCCCGTTCAGCGCCGTTGCCGACGGTCCGGCCTTTTTGAGCCGCATGGACCCGCGATGCGGACCTCCCGCCTTGAGACCGTCACCTCCGGACCCGATGCCGCCCGCGCACGCCGGCCAACCGTTCGGAAACGGCGTCTGGAATATCCCCGGCTTGACCGCCCCGCTTGTCCGCCGCCGATCTTGACAACGACGGCATGCCGGACGATCGGGAAAGACACATGTCCGCGAGCCGGGGATTTGCGTGTGGATTGTTCGCGCGGTGCCGGGACCGGTTCGGACCAAGACGGCCGACAGCGGCCGACGGGGCGGGAAACGGATATGGAGTTTCGGGAGTGTGAATCCTTGGGAATCGGGTTCCGCGGCATCTCGATGCGGGAGAAGCTTGCCGTTTCGATTGGCAAAACCCGTCACTGTCCACTAGCACTTTGCGCGTGAACGCGTGGATTCCGGCGGTGGATGTGGTCAGGCGGTGCCTCGGGGCCGGCCTGTGCGAATTCGTGATCTGCGCCGGCGCGCGCAACGCGGCGCTGATCGAGGCGCTGGCGCGGGCGGAGGCCGCCGGTCATGTCAGGCTGTGGCGGCACTTTGAGGAGCGCGCCGCCGGGTTTTTCGCGCTCGGCCGCACGATGGACAGCGGCCGGCCCTGCGCGGTGGTGACCACCAGCGGCACCGCCGCCGCCGAGTTGCTGCCCGCCATGATCGAGGCGTTCTATCAGAACCGGCCGCTCGCCGCCATTACGGCGGACCGCCCCGCCGCCTTTCGTGGAACAGGCGCGCCGCAGGCGATCGATCAGACCGGGCTCTTCGGCGCACATGCCGCCACCTGCGATCCGGCCGAATGGTGCGGGCGGATTCCGCTGCATTGGAACATCGAGTTCGAAGAGGCATTCGAGCCGGGAAACGGGGATTTCCCGGACGTTTCCCCAAAGGATTTCACACCGGCCAAGGATCGCCTCGATGTGGCCGGACTCGCCCGCTGGCTGCGGGAGGATGCCTATCGCGGGCTGGCGTTGATCATCGGCGGCCTTGAACCGGACGAACGCGAGGAGGTTTTCCATTTCTGCCGGGAACTCGACGCACCATTGCTCGCGGAAGCGACCAGCGGACTGCGTGAGGCGCTCGAAGGTCTCGCCATCCACGATGCGGACCGGGTGCTCAAGGCAAGACCACCAGGCAAAATCCTCCGAATCGGCGATGTCCCCGGCGGCCGGTTCTGGCGCGATCTCGAGGAACTCCCCGGGATCTCGGTGTGGTCGATCTGCCGCAACGGCCTGCCCGGACTCGCCCGTGAATCGATGGTCACCCGCGGCCGGGCGGACCGCGTGATCCGCGCCCTTGGCGATATCGATCCGGCGGGCGACGCACTGGACCTGCTGGCCGGCTCATCGGCGCGCGCCACCCGCATCGACGAACTTCTCGAATGCCATCCGGACAGCGAACCGGCGATGGTCCGCGCCCTTTCGCACTATGCGAGCATCGGCGGCGGATTGTATCTCGGCAACAGCCTGCCGGTCCGCGAGTGGAATCTGTTCGCCCAGTGGACGCGCCCGCTCGGCGAGGTGCGCGCGAACCGCGGCGCCAACGGCATCGACGGCCAGACCAGCACCTGGCTTGGCTGGAGCGCCGCGCGACCTAACAGTTGGGCCTTGCTGGGAGACCTCACCGCGCTCTACGACGCCACCGCGCCGTTCATGCTCGGGCAGTTGGAAAACGAGGGCCGGGTGCTCGCAATCATCAACAACCGCGGCGGACGCATCTTCGACCGCCTGCCGCGCCTCGCCGCGATGAGCCCGCGCGCCAGGGAATGCATGGCGAATCATCACCAGACGGACTTTGCCGCCCTCGCGTCACTTTGGAACATGCGCCATCTGCGCATCCGCACCGTTGATGACTTCGACCAACTGGAAACCGGCGACCCGATTCTGCTGGAAATCCTGCCTGACGAGAGCCAGGCGGCGGCTTTCTGGCGGGACTGGGACGCCATGCGCGTGTGAGCGGACGGTTTTTCCCGGTCCCACTCAACCCGGAAACAGAAGTTGGAACAACGAAACGGGCGGAATGCCCCGAAAGAAGAGGATGCGGAAGCCTTACCTGCCCGCCCTGCAGGTGCGTTGGGAATGGTCCATTCAAAATCTTCCCCTTTCGTCCTTTTCGCCTTTTTCGTTGTTCCCAATATCGGGGCCCGGACTCAACCGAGAATGACCTCGTTGTGGAAACCGAGCCAGTCATCCAGGTTGTTCAGATTGATCGCATCAAGGATCGAGCCGTCATCGGGAATGCCGTTTGCGTCGAGGATGGTTTTGCGCACCTCGTCCTTGTGATTGTAGCCTGCGATGGAGGCGTTGAGTTCCGCGAGTTTCGAGGGCTCGATGGAGCCGCCGCATTGTTCGAGCACCCAGGCCTCGCACTGCGGATAGGTCGGTTTCCGGGAGAACACGAAATCCTTGAACGCTTCCGGAGAAATGCCGAGGCCGCCAAGCACCATGAGATCGTATCCCGGTGCGAGCGCCGGATAGTCGGGATGATCCCTGCCCACCGCCGCCAGCGAGGTTTTCTGCCAGAGGCGGGGAAGGTGGAGCACACCAAGCGGGCCGGCGGCGCCGGAACTGATCAGGGGTATGATTCTGGACATGAGGAGACCATAGGAGGCGCATCGTCCCCCGCAACCGGAAAGAAGTCCGTTGCGGATTCCGATTCGGTGCTTGAACGCCGCGGGTACCTCCCCCACACTCCGCGCCCGGCCAAGCACGAGTAGCTCAGCGGTAGAGCAACCGGTTTACACCCGGTCGGTCGGCGGTTCGATCCCGTCCTCGTGCACCATCGATCCCGTTCGCCGGCGCCAATGCGAAACAAGTGCGCGAGATTCATGCACGGGGGATGTCACTTCACCCTGACGCGGGTTGCCGGGAGGTCCCGGTGGCCGTGTCCCGCCCTGTCGATACCGTGGACTTGTCCGGGCCGGGAGCGAAGCTCACCGCGCTGTCGGCGGTGGTGATGTGGATTGCGTTTCCTCCAGCCTTCCGGCGGAGAGCCGGGGCGCCCGGCTGTTAGGGTCGAGTAGGCGAAATTGCCATCGAAGATCTGGCGGCGGGCTTGAAGCGATTGTTATCCTGGTTCCAGCCGATGTCAGCGGTGACTGGAAGGGTGGGCGCGAGTGAGGAAATCGGCATGCGGGAAAGGGCTGAAGGAAACCGGTGGTTTCTACCGACCGGAAGATCCATGGTTGCGGAGCGGGGTGGAATGGGGTGAAAGGGGGGAAGCGATGAGTGTGATCTTGCGAGTGTGGACGATGCTTCTGGTGGTGGCGGGCGCGGGTTTGCGTGCGGAGATGGTTTGGCATGGAGGAAGTGGTGATGGAGGCGTGGCCGCATTGCCGGGTGAGCTGGGGTTCGCCGGGGCGTATGCCGGGGTGTCCGGCGGCGCGCTGGTGGTGGCGGGTGGTGCGAATTTCCCCGAAGGGATGCCGTGGGAGGGTGGAACGAAGGTCTGGCATGACCGGGTTTTCGTGTTGGCAAAACGCGGCGGGAAATGGGTGGAGGCGGGGCGCCTGCCGCGGGTTTTGGGGTACGGGGTGTCTGTGACCACTCGCGAGGGGGTGGTGTGCATCGGGGGATCGGATGCGGCGCGGCATTACCGCGAGGTGTTCCGGCTGGAGTGGGACGGGCGGGGTGTGAAGGTGGTGGACCTGCCGCCCCTGCCGGTGCCGCTGGCGAATGCGGCGGGTGCGCTGGCGGGCGAGGCGATCCATGTGATCGGCGGGAGCGAGGCCCCGGATTCAAGCGGCGGATCGAAGCGGCATTTTGTGTTGGAAAAGGGCGAATGGAAGGAGCTGGCCGGGCTGCCTGGCGCGGGAAGAATCCTGCCGGTGGTGGGTGTCAGGGACGGGAAGTTTCATGTGTTTTCCGGGGCGGCGCTGGAAGCGGATCCGGACGGAAATGTGGTGAGGACTTATCTGAAAGACGCCTGGAGATATGATACGGCGGGCGGATGGAAGGAGTTGGCCGCGATGCCGAGGGCGGCGGTGGCGGCTCCTTCGCCGGCGGTGGCGAGCGGTGCCTCGCATTTGCTGGTGGCGGGTGGGGACGACGGGGCCTTGGCGACGTTCGGGCCGAAGCCGGAGCATCCGGGTTTTCCACGGGATGTGCTGGGATATGATCTGGTGACGGACACGTGGGCGGTGATGGGCGGAATACCCGATGGCGTGCCTGCGGCGGTGACGGCACCGGTGGCGGGATGGGATGGCGGGCACTGGGTGGTGAGCGGAGAGGTGCGGCCGGGAGTGAGGACTCCGGCGGTGGTGGGATGGGTGATCAAACCGATGAAAACGGCATTCGGCCGGGTGAACTGGCTGGTGGTGGCGGTTTATCTAACAGCCATGATCGGGATCGGGGTGTGGTTCATGAAGCGGGAGGCCGCCTCGACGACCGAGGCGTATTTCCGCGGCGGGCAGCGGATTCCCGCGTGGGTGGCGGGGATGTCGATCTTCGCGACGATGCTGAGCGCGCTGACCTTCATGGGAATTCCGGCGCGGGCGTATCGGACGGATTTGTCATGGTATCTCGGACAATTGCCGATCCTGTTGGTTGTTCCGCTGGTGGCGGCGTGTTATCTGCCGTTTTTCCGGAAGCTGGACCTGACATCGGCGTATGAGTATCTGGAGCGGAGGTTTTCGCTGGGCTGCCGCTTGTTCGCCTCGGTTTCGTTCACGGCATTCCATTTGGGACGGATCGCGATCGTGTTGTACCTGCCGGCGCTGGCGCTGGCCACGGTGAGTGACATCGGGGTGATTCCGGCCGTGCTGATGATCGGATTGTTGTGCGTGATCTACACGGTGATCGGAGGAATCGAGGCGGTGGTGTGGACGGATGCGGTGCAGGCGCTGGTTCTGTTAGGCGGGGCCTTGTTGTGTTTCCTGATGGCGGTGAGCCAGGTGGACGGCGGGGTTTCCGAAATCGCGTCGATCGCCGTGAGGGACGGGAAGACGTGGGAGAGCCTGAGGTGGGACTCGTTCGACATCCGGGACGGGACGACGTCGGCGCTGGTGCTGTTTGTCGCGTTTTTCTTCAACTCGCTGGTGCCTTACACATCGAGCCAGGATGTGGTGCAGCGGTATGTGACGACACGCGATCTGGCCGCCGCGAAGCGGTCGCTGCGGGTGACGATGTGGATGTCGCTGGGAGGATCGCTGGTGTTTTTCCTGTTAGGCACGGCGGTTTACGCGTTCTACAAGACGCATCCCGGGCGGCTGGATCCGGGATTGGCGGCGGGGGACTCGATCCTGCCGTTTTATATCGTGCGGGAACTGCCGGTGGGGGTTTCCGGGTTGGTCATCGCGGCGATCTTCGCGGCGGCGCAATCGACGATATCGTCATCGCTCAACAGCGTGGCGACGACGTTTGTGAAGGATTTCGACGCGAGATTGCTGAGGCCCGGGCGGGAGGACCGGACGTATCTTCGCTCGGCGCAATGGGTGGTGGTGCTGGCCGGGGTGATCGGGACGGGGATCGCGGTGGTGATGGCCAAGTCCAACATCGAGTCGGCCTTCGCGACATTCAACACGATGATCGGGCTGACAGCCGGGTCGTTGGGTGGTTTGTTCGCGTTGGGGATTTTCACGCGGCGGACGCACGGGGTGGGGGCGCTGGTTGGGGCGTTTTGCGGACTCGCGGTGGTGTTGGCGCTGCAGTTTGGGAACGCTCCGGTATCGGGCCTGCTGTATGCGGGGATCGGATTCGGGGTTTGTGTGCTGAGCGGAGTGGTGGCGAGCCGTTTCACGACCGGGCGCGGGGATGCGGGGCTATCGATGGCCGGTGGAGAGTGAACCGCCGGGCAACCTGATTTGCACATGGGCAGTGCCTTTCCTTGCGGCCATGCAACAGATGATGAAAACTCAAGCCCATGAGTCCCCTGCCCCCGCCCTCGCTGCCGAATGCGATCCTGTCGTTTGATTTTGATGGCACACTGCATGATCCCGCCTCTGATCCGCCGTTGCCTGAGGCGTTTTTCGAGGTGATCCGCGAACTGCGAACGGAGCGGCACGTGCTGTGGGGCATCAACACGGGCCGCTCGCTGGAGCACATGCTGGAGGGCATCCGGGAAAGCCGGTTTCCGTTTCTACCCGACTGGGTGGTCGCCCGCGAGCGGGAGATCCACCACCCGCATCCGGCGGGCCGCTGGGTGCCCCATCTGCCGTGGAACCAGCGGTGCGAGCGGGAGATCCACGGGTTGTTCAAACGGCTCCGGGGCTTGTTAGACCGTATCCGGCGGGACATCGAGCATCACACGGGCGCGCAGTGGCTGGCCATGGACGGCGAGCCGGCCGGGCTTGTCTCCCGCACGGAGGAGGAGATGGAGTGGATCGTCTCCCACATCACGCCGATGGTGGCCGGCGAGCCGCTGCTGGCATGGCAGCGCAACTCGATCTACCTGCGGTTCGGCCATCGGGATTTCCAGAAGGGCACCAGTCTGGGCGAAATCGCCAGAATGCATCATCTTCCGGCCGCGCGGTGTTTCGCGATGGGTGACAGCCACAACGACATGGAAATGCTCGATACGGCGCACACGGGCATGGCCGCCTGCCCTGCCAACTCGGTTCCCGAAGTCGTGGCCCTGGTAACCGCGCGCGGCGGTCTTGTCACGCGGGGAATTCACGGCGAGGGCGTGATCGAGGCCTTGCGGCACTACTTTCCCGGCAGGTGAAGTCCGTTTTTTTGTTAGAAACTCCACTCCGCGCCCACCCATAGCGAGCGTGGCGCGGCATAGGTCCGTAGACCGTCGCTGGAGAGGCCGGTCTGGATTTCCCCGTCAAAGAGGTTCTCGACGCGGATCTGATAGAGGCCGTTGAGATGGCGGTACCATGCACCGATGCGCACGCTGGTGTAGTCCGGGATCCGCCTTGTCGCGAGCGCGTCGTCGTATTGCGAGGCCCCATACTCCGCGCCTGCGAAAAAGCCGAGTGATCCGGTGGCGCTCCATTCGACATCACCGATGATCCGAAGATCGGGCGCCTGGGGAAAGGGCTGGCCTTCCAGCAGCGGTTGGGTGCGCGAATCGCGGAATTCGGTTTCCGTCCACAGGCCGGTGAGAGACAGTGCCAGTTGCTTGTGTGGCAGCCACTCCGCCTTGGCCTCAAGGCCGGTGACGGCGGCCTCGTCCACATTCCGCCGCTGCGAGCCGGAGCCACCCGGCGGGATGGCGCCGAAAATAGCGGTGATCTCGGTCGGATCGGTGACGGGGACGTTGGCGATCGCATCGCGGATCCAGTGGTGGAAAACAGCAAGGTCGAGCGTAATGTTTTCCCGCGGTTTCCATTCGATCCCACCTTCCACGCTGATGAAGCGCTCGGGATCGAGATCGGCGTTCGCCTCGACGATGTCATCGCGCACGCGGAAGGGGCGGTAGAGTTCGTTTAGCGTTGGCAGACGGAAGGCGGTGCCGGTGGAAACGCGGGCCACCATATCATTGCCGAGGTTGCGGGTCAGTTCGATGGATGCGGAGGGCTCCACCCCATCGCGGTCGCCGGGGCGTTCATCCCGGAGCTTGGAGCCATCGACGAGCGAGGTTTCCACGCGGCGGCCATCGTAGAGTTGCCAGAAATCGAGGCGGGCTCCCGCATTGATGCGGGTGGCGTTGCCGATCCGGTATCCGGCATTGGCGAAGACGCCCTGAAAGGCCTGGTCTCCGCCTGCAACGCGGTTGCGGAAGGCGCCGGCGTTCTCATGGGTTTCTCCTGATAGAAACCGGAGATCGGCCCCGGTGGCGATGTCCCAGGCCTCATCGCCGCCCCATCTCATGGTGAACGCGCCGCCGGTTCCCAGTCCGGGCACGTCATACTGGTCGAGAGCCAGGGTTTCCGTGCTGCGTGTGGCGTCCACGGATGCGAACTTGGCCTCGAATTCGCGGCGCTGGTGGTAGGCGAGAAACTGCCACGAGCGGTCCCCTTCCTCCGAAGTGATGCGCAGCGACAAGTCGATGGCCTCGGTGGAGTTGCCCGCGACGGGCGTTCCGTTTCCCCGGTCCTCGGTGTAATGGGAAACCGCAGGCTCGACTGTGAGCCCCGGAGCGGCAAGCCATGCGCCGCGAAGACCCGCGCCCCAGAGATCGGTGTGGAGCTTCTCATCAATGGGTCCGCGCTGTGAGGAATCCAACGCGTAAAATCCATCCGTCTGGAAACCGAAGGCTGAAAACGCGACGCTCATCCGCTTTTCCGCGTCGGTCGTTTGTGAAAACACCGAGCCACCGTAACTCCCCTGGCTGCCACCGCCGGCACGGACAGTATGGTCGTTTTCAAGCGGTGCCCGGCCCGCCATCTGGATGACTCCGGCCGGGCTTTGGTTTCCCCACACCGCGGAGCGGGCCGATGGCACGATGCGCACGGAGTCGAGCGCCGCCGCGTCATGGCGCGCCCAGTAGATCCAGCCGCCGAAAGGATCGTTCTGCGGGATGCCGTCTAACAAAACCAACGTGCGCGATGCGGCGGTGGCACCGGTATTGCGCAGGCTCACACCGGCGGAGGTCGGATTGCCAAACACCGATGACTGCCTGCGGTAGAGCGAAAAGGAAGGTTCGCGCGCCAGCAACTCGTCGATGGACCTCGGCGCGGCCTCGCTGAGGTCCGCCCGTTCCCACCCGGCGATGACCGGGCCTTGTTCACGGCTGACGGCACGCTCGGCGAGAACGGTCATTTCCGGCAACGGGTCCGCCGTCCGGGCAATCGCCACCGGCGCGGTGAATAACGCCGAAGCGGCTAACAGCCGTGAGCTGGCAGGGGGATTCATTCTCATGAACGGGCGGCATCATCGTCCGCGCTGCGGTCGCGGAAGGCGAGTGCGAAGATCATCGCGATGACAAAAGCCATGCCGGCCGGAAGCATCCAGTAGGATTTCCACAAGGCCGCCGTCCTCTCGACCAGCGTCGAGTCCACCGCCTTGGGGATACCCGCCGAAAACATCCGGCCGAATTGCCGCGCGAAACTCAGCGTTTGTTCGCCACGCGCATCCGAAATCGCGGTACCCAGCGCGGTGGCCGATTCCCTTACCGGCGCGAGTTTCATGTCCGCCACCCTGAAGCCGATGAACATTCCCACGCCCTGGGTGAAAAACACCAGCATACTCTGGGCCTGCCCGCGGATTTCCTTCGGCGCGATGCGGTCGGTGTAGATGAATCCGGTGACGAAGAAGAAATCATAACAGATTCCATGGAGCGCTATACCGAGAAACAGCATCCACGCCACCTGATCGGGAGCACCGAGGGCGAAGAGCAGATACCTGAGCGTCCACGCCAGCATGCCCACCAGGATCATCCATTTCACACCGAGCTTGCGAAAGAAAAACGGCACCAGCAGCATGAAGATGATTTCCGACATCTGGCCGATGGTCATGGCAGACGCGGGTTGCTCGAAACCCATGTTGCCGAGAAACCCGGAGGTGTTGGAGTAGTAATACGCCAACGGCACACAGATGAGTGTCGAGCAGATGATGAACACCAGGAAGGCCGGCTTGCCCAGCATCCGGAACGCATCAAGCATCAGTACGGATCTCAAGTCGAAGGGCTTGCCTGCCGCCGGAGGGGGCGTGTGCGGAAGCGTGAAACTGTAAACGCCGAGAATCACCGCCGAGATTCCCGCCATCCAGAAGAGATTGGTGCTGCCTGACCAGCCGAGGAAACCGGCCGCCAGACCGGCGACGATCCAGCCGATGGTTCCCCATACCCTGACCTTGGGAAAGGTTTCCGACGGCAGATGGGTAAAGGCGATGGTGTTTCCAAGGCCGAGCGTGGGCATGTAGCAGAGCATGTGGCCGGTGAAGAGCCAGACAACAAGGTCCCCCTTCCCTGCCGCGACCGCTCCGGGCACCATGAGCATGAGTCCTCCGCCTATTAGCAGAAGCACACCCATCACCCGCTCCGAGGAAAAGAAACGGTCAGCGATCAGCCCGAGAAACAGCGGCGCGATAATCGCGGCCAGCGGCGCGGTGCCGTAGGATTTCGCGATGATGTCGGCGAGCCCGTTCCCGCCAAGGACCAGGAACAATGTGACAAACCAAGCCCCCCAGATGAAGAACTGGAGGAACATCATGAGTGAGAGCCGGACGGTGGCGGACGAAGTGGTGGCGGACATGGCAGGAAACGATACGGGGTTTGCGGGTGGAGTTTGCACGGCCATGGCAGGGAAAAGTCCGGCGTCTGGCAAGACGGGAATGCGGACGGCCTCGCGAGGATTCGGGATTGCCTCGCGGGAGGCCATGCCGAAGCATCGTCGGGAAGCCATGGCACAGGAAACCTTCATCGCAGTGGACCTCGGCGCGGGCAGCGGCCGGGTGATCGCCGCCACCACCGACCACCTTCACAAGATCGAACTGGAGGAGATGCACCGGTTTGACAACCCGGGCACCGACCTGCCCGGCGGCTCTTTCTGGAACCTCATCGGGCTTTACCGGGACATCATCGAGGGACTGCGGCGCGCGGTGGAGAAGCATGGCGACACGATCGTTTCCATCGGCATCGACACCTGGGGCTGCGATCACGGGCTGATAGGGCCGGACGGCGGGCTGTTAGGGATGCCGCGCCAGTACCGCGACCCGCGCTTCGAGGGCATGGCCGAGGCGATGCACGCGCTGATGCCCGAGGAGGAGATCTACGCGCACACCGGCATCGGGACGAACTTCTACAACAGCTCGCTGCACCTGCTGGCGGAGGCTCGGAAGAAGAGCCCGGCGCTGTTCGAGGCCGAGCGGCTGCTGTTCACGCCGGACCTGCTCGCCTACTGGCTGACCGGCCGCCAGGCGGTCGAACGCACGGTGGCATCCACCTCGCAACTGCTCGATCCGAAGACCGGAGGCTGGGCCTGGCCGGTCATCGACGCGCTCGGGCTGCCGCGAAAAATTTTCGGCGAAATCGTCGCGCCGGGTACCGTGCTCGGGCCCGTTAGAGACGCGGTGGCGAATGCGATCGGCAAACCCGGCATCCCGGTGGTGGCCGGCGCCAGCCATGACACCGCCTCGGCCGTCGCCGGCATCCCGATGACCGGCGCCGGCAGCCTCTGGCTGTCATCGGGCACATGGTCGATCATGGGCATCGAATCGACCGAAGCCGTGACCACGCGGGACGCGCTCGACCGCGGATTCTGCAACGAACTCGGCGTGAACGGAACCGTCCGTTTCCTGAAAAACATCTCCGGCCTGTGGCTCATCCAGGAGTGCAAGCGCCAATGGGAGCTGGACGGACATGCTTGCGGATTTGCGGAAATGGCCGAAATGGCCGAGGAGGCGGAGGGGTTTTCCGCGTTCATCGATCCGGACGACCCGGTTTTCGCCAGCCCCGGGGGCATGCCGGAGAAAATCCGGGCCTGGTGCGGGCGGACCGGCCAGAAGGCTCCACAGGATCCGGGGACGATATTGCGAGTGGCCACCGAGTCTCTCGCGCTGAAATACCGGGTCGTATACGAAAACATCAGGTCGCTCACGGGAAAATCCTTTCCCCGCCTGCATGCGGGCGGCGGCGGCATCCGGAACGAGGCGCTCTGCCGCGCCACCGCCAACGCGCTCGGCATCGAGGTGGTGGCCGGTCCGGTGGAAGCCACTTCCTGTGGCAACATCATCACCCAGATGATCGCCACCGGCAGGCTACAGGGGATCGACGAAGGCCGCGAGTTGATCCGGCGCTCGTTCGATTTCCGCTTCTATCAGCCGCAGGACACCGCGGCGTGGGATCGGGCGTATGGGATATTCGGAGGCCTGATTGGGGGATAGGGCGGGTACGAACGTCCGCGACCTCCGGAAGTTTTTGGAAACATCGGGCCGTTTCATTCGCTTCGACGGACATGGTCCGCCGCCGCATGCGCCCCATTCACCGGCGGATCACCCGGTAACTTGACCGGAAGCTTGTGCGATTTCTCCGGAGTTGAACAAGCCTTTCACTGTTTCGCGGGTCAGGACAACGATTGCGAACACTCCCAGCACGGTGCCGAAGGGCATGAAAACGCACTCCACACCTGCCATCACAAGACAGAACAGGTAATGCCTCCGCCGTGCGAGGAATCGGCCGGTGGCGAACACACAAGCGGCGAAGGTCAATCCGATCGTGATGAATACCAAGGCCATGATCACAAACATCCACCCGAAGAATCCGGGGAGCGGCGGTCCCTGCCCTTGCATTTTTTCAGGAGCGAGAATGAAGACCAAACCCATCACCAAATGCAGGACGGGAAAAAGGGCAAACAGCCCGGCGATCCCACTGACGACGTAGTGAAATACCGACAACAGCCTCAAATGGTCTTCGTCCCGTGTCATCGGATGTTTTCTTCAGCCAACGAAAATCCGGCGACCGGTAACGGGCAAAACGCCAACCGCTCAGTTCGTCACGCGCATCGGCATGAGGACGTAGAGGAAGGTGCCTTCGATTCGCAGCACGCCGGGGCTCATTTCGTCGATGAGGTCGAGGTAGACATCATCGCTGTCGAGGTTGCGCAGCGGGGCCTGGAGGAATTCGGGGTTGAAGGCGATCTGCATCGGCGGTCCCTGATAGATGACATCCATGGATTCCTGGGCCTCGCCGACATCGGGCGAGTTGGCGGTGACCTCGATGCGGTTTTCGCCAAAGACGAGCTTCACCGAGTTCGACTTGTCGGACGAGAGCAGCGAAACGCGGCGGACGGTTTCAAGCAGCGCCTCGCGGCCGATGACGACGCGCTCGTTGCTGTCACCGGGAATGACCTGGCGATAGTTCGGGTAGTTGCCCTCGATGAGTTTGCTGCACAGCAGGCTGTCGCCGATGGTGAAGGAGATCTGGCTGTCCGAGAGGCGGACGATGACATCGCCGGAGTCTCCGAGCAGGCGTTGGAGTTCCTGCACGGCCTTGGTCGGGATGATGACATCGGTTTCGTGCGAGGCGGGGAACTCGAGGTCGGCATCGACCATGGCGAGGCGGCGGCCGTCGGTGGCGACAAGCGTGATCTTTCCATCGCGGAAGGAGGTGAAGATGCCGTTGAGCACGTAGCGGGTCTCATCGGTGGAGATGGCGTAGGCGGTCTTGCGGAGACCGTCGCGCAGGACGTTCTGCGGAATCCGGAATTCCTTGGCATTCGCGAAATCCGGAAGCGGCGGGAACTCGGCCTCACCCAGGCCGATGATCCTGAAGAAGGACGGACCGCAGCGGATCGACGCGTGGTTTTTCGAGTCCACCGAAACCTCGACCTCGCTGGCGGGAAGCTCGCGCACGATGCTGACAAGCCGCTTGGCGGGCAGCGTGGTGGCACCCTCCTTCTCGATGTTCGCCTCGACCGAGCCGGTGATGCCGACATCAAGGTCCGTGGTGGTGAACTGGAGCCTGCCGTCACGGGCAACCAAAAGCACGTTGGAAAGAATGGGCAGGGTGGTGCGGGAGCTGACCACGTGCTGGACCTTTTGCAGGCCGTCGAGAAAGGCTTCCTTGGAAATACGGAACTTCATGTGGGGTAACCGGGGTGGTTTTCGCGGAGCAGTTTCCGCTTTCGCCGCCCCTTGGCAAGCCTTCTGTGAACTTCCGTGAAGAATCCCGCGGGTCCTTGGATATCAACGCCGGAGCTGGGCTTCGATGCGGGCGATCACATCCTTCAATGAGGGTTCCTCGGAAAGTTTCTCGCCCACCTTCTTGCAGGCATGGATCACAGTGCCGTGGTCGCGCCCGCCGAAGGCCTCGCCGATCTCCATGAGCGAGCCCTTGGTGAGGCTGCGGCTCAGATACATGGCCACCTGCCGGGGAAAGGCGATGCTCGCGGGCCTGCGGCGGCTGGTCATGTCCGCGAGGCGCACGTCGAAATGCTCGGCCACGGCCTTCTGGATGGCATCGATGCTGACCTGGCGGCTGGCCTCCTCGCGGATCAGGTCGCGCAACAGGTGCTCCACCTTGTCCACCGTCACGCTCTCGCCGGCGAGCGAGGCGTAGGTGGCCACCCGCATGAGCGCGCCTTCGAGGCGGCGGACGTTGGTGCGGATGCGTTCGGCGAGGAAAACGAGGACCGTCTCGTGGACATGCACCTTCCAGTCGAGCGACTTCTTCCGCAGGATGGCCAGACGGGTCTCCATCTGCGGCGGCTGAAGCTCGACGGTGAGGCCGCACTCGAAGCGCGAGACGAGCCGGGGCTCCAGATTCTTGATCTCGCAGGCCGGGCGGTCGCTGGTGAGCACCACCTGGTTGCGGCCGTCCAGCAGGGTGTTGAAGGTGTGGAAAAACTCTTCCTGCGAGCGCTCCTTGCCGGTCAGAAACTGGACGTCATCAATGAGCAGCACGTCCGTGCTCCGGTAGCGGCGGCGGAATTTCTCCAGATCGCCGCGGCGCACCGAATCGATGAACTCGTTGGTGAACTTTTCACATGTGAGATAGACCACGCGAGATCCCGGCTGGCGGCGCAGGATTTCCTGGCCGATCGCCTGCATCAGGTGGGTCTTGCCGAGGCCGGGACCGCCATGGATGAAGAGCGGATTGTAACCGATGCCGGATTTCCTCGCCACGGCCTCGCAGGCGGCGTGCGCGAATTGGCTGTTAGATCCGACGACGAATGACGAGAAAGTGTGCGAGGGGTTCAGCCCCGAAGCCTTGACGCGGCGTCCGAGCGCCTCGCCTTCGAGCGACACGGACCTCGCAACGTGCGGCTTCAGCGCACCGTTGGCATGGTTGTTGGCGACCGCGTTTCGCGCATCGGCCTTCGATCCATCGACAAGCACGCGCACCTCGCGAACGTCGCCGATGACCGTCGCCACCGCCATCCGCAACTGCGGAAGGAAATTCGTCTCGATCCACACCTGGTGCATCTCGCCGGGAACCGTGACGCTTGCCACGCCATCCTCGATGCCCGCCCACTCCGCCGCGCGGAACCATCGTTGAAACGCATCCTCACCCACCCCGGACTTCAAGTGGCCGCATACCTCGGACCATGCCGCGGCATCCCGTTCAAATCCATCCGTTCTTTCCTCGACATCGGGTGCTGTCACTTCCACCGGTTCCATTTCTGATCGTATTCTGAGAGAGATTTTTCCCGCCACTCGCACCTGCTCCCCCGAGCAAAGGTTGGTGACGACGCGGGGGACTCTGACAAGTCCGCGGCACGCATGAAAAAGTCTTTTTGAGAGTCTCTAACAGACACGGGACCGGAGCCGCATTCCACAAGCGTTCCACGACAAAAGTTTTTAAAATCTTGACCGCAAAATTGATTCACTTTGCCAAACCATTGCGCGGGCACCTTTCGACAAAGCCGCGCATTCCTTTCATTTTCAATAACTTGAACTGTGTCTTTTTCGTCACGAAGGGGAAACAGAACTCCGCGCCGTGCAGCTTGGCGGGGTCACGCTTCCAGCCAAGATGTTTTGGCGACGGAGCGCCGCGTTTGGCTCAAGGCGTGCCAAACACTCACCCGTTCGGGTGCTGGACGCGGCACCCACTCGCACTTTGAATCGCGTGATGAGGCAACCGTTTCAAAAGCGGTCCACCGAGCGTTTGTTCGCCCGACGCGCCGCCTTCGCCGATCTCATCGGACGCGCCCATGCGGCGGGCCCGATGTTCAGTGCCAGGACCGTTGTTTCCGCATTGTGCGATTCCCGCCGCGCCGCCCGACGCTTTCCCGAACGAAGCGGGCAGCGGCATCGCATCCTCAGACGGCCGGAAGACGAAATCCGGACGCCGAGGCCCGGCAAACAACGGTTTCCGCCCCGGATTTGCCTTCCCCCGCCGTGCATTCGGGACGATACTCGGCCCGCATGACGGAGAAACCGAAACTGATTGCGGACGATCCCTGGCTGGAGCCCCATCAACCGGCCATCGAGCGCCGGATGAAACGCTTCGACGACGAGGTGGCCGGCATTCTGAAACACTCGCGCACACTCACCGCCCACGCCACCGGCCACAAGTATGCGGGCATCCATTTCCACCCGGCCACCAACGAGTGGACCATCCGCGAATGGGCGCCCGCCGCGCGGGCGGTTTCACTCATCGGCGACTTCAACGGCTGGAACCGCGAGACCCATCCGCTTGAACGGTTCTCCGGCGGCGTGTGGCAATTGAAACTTCCCGCCGGAGCGCTGCAACACGGGCAGAAGGTGAAACTCCACATCACCGGTGCGGACGGCTCGCGGCGCGACCGCATCCCGGCATGCATCCGCCGCGCGGTGCAGGATCCCCTCACCCACGACTACAGCGGGCAGATCTGGAATCCGCCGGAGCCCTTCGTCTGGAAACACGAATTCGATCCCGCCTCCGTCATCGCGCCGAGGATTTACGAAAGCCATGTCGGCATGGGCGGCGAGGAACCGCGGGTTCACACCTATCGCGAGTTCGCGGAAACCGTGCTGCCACGCGTTGCGAAAGCCGGATACAATGCGGTGCAGCTCATGGCCGTGCAGGAACATCCCTACTACGGCTCCTTCGGCTATCATGTCTCCTCCTTCTTCGCGCCCTGCTCGCGCTTCGGCACGCCGGAGGATCTCAAGTTTCTCGTCGATACCGCCCACGGCCTCGGCCTCGCCGCGCTGCTGGACATCGTCCACTCCCACGCCGTGAAAAACCTCGCCGAGGGCCTCAACGATTTCGACGGCTCGGGAAACCAATACTTCCACAAGGACGGTCGCGGCGAGCACCCGCAATGGGACTCGAAGTGCTTCGACTACGGCCGTCCGGAAGTGCGGCAGTTCCTTCTTTCAAACGTCCGCTACTGGATCGAGGAGTTCCGCTTCGACGGCTTCCGCTTCGATGGCGTGACCTCCATGCTCTATCACTCGCGCGGCAACAAGGCCTTCGGGAGTTATGATGACTACTTTGGCGGCGATGCCGATGAGGACGCCATCCTCTATCTCCAGCTCGCCGCCGCGCTCGCCCGCGAGTTGAAACCCGGAGCCATCCTCGTGGCCGAGGACATGTCCGGCATGCCCGGGCTCTGCCGCCCGATCGGCGAGGGCGGCATCGGTTTCTCCCACCGTCTCGCCATGGGCATCCCGGACTACTGGATCAAGCTGCTCAAGCACACCCGCGACCAGGAATGGAATCTCGACGAGCTGTGGGGCTCGCTCGCCAACCGCCGCCACGGCGAAGCCACCATCGCCTATGCCGAGAGCCACGATCAGGCGCTCGTCGGCGACAAGACCCTCGCCTTCTGGCTCATGGATCAGGAAATGTACTGGCACATGGCGAAAAACGACCCGCACCCGGTCATCGAGCGCGGCATCGCCCTGCACAAACTCATCCGCCTCGCCACCCTCGCCTTCGGCGGCGAGGGCTGGCTCAACTTCATGGGCAACGAGTTCGGCCATCCGGAATGGCTCGATTTCCCCCGCGAAGGCAACGGCTGGTCCTTCCACTACTGCCGCCGCCAGTGGTCGCTCGTCGATAACCCGGACCTCAAATACCACTGGCTCGCCGACTTCGACCGCGCGCTGATGGAGCTCGCCGCCGCCACCGGACTGCTACAGGCCCCGCCCGCCCGCTGCCTCTTCATCGACCACAGCGCGAAAATCCTCGTCGCCGAACGCGCCAACCTCATTCTCGTCCTCAACTTCTCCGTGGACCAATCGCTCTTCGGCTACCCGATCCGCGTGGACGGCATGGAAACCCGCGACCTGATCCTCGATTCCGACCACGCCCTCTTCGGCGGCCACGGCCGCGTGGACCACTCGTTCCGCTACCCCGTGGACATCGAGGGCGTGATGAAGGTTTACACGCCTTCGCGGACGGGCCTGGTCTTTGCCAAAACCCCGCCGCCGGCGGGGTGTGAGCTGGTTGGGGCGCACGGAGCGTGAGCCGGTGTCACATCCGGCCCGGCCGAACGGCCCGTCAACAGGATGCCCGGACAGCGATGGTGCATGGCGGCTTCAAGCCGCCACTCCGCCTCAATACTGGTAATTCAGATAGAAGTTGAACTGGCCGCCCTTGTCCGCCTCCTTGTCGGGGGAGGAAACGGGGAAGGCGTAATCGAGCGCGAGGGGCAGCGGGCTGATCGGCAGCTTGAGGCGCAGACCGAAGCCGACGTCGCTGTAAAGATCGCTGGGGCTGGGATCCCATGTGTCGGCGTTGACGAAACCGGTGTCATAGAAAAAGGCGGCGCGAACCGTTTCGATGATCGGTATGGTATACTCGAGGGTGACGTAGCCCAGCGAGTTGCCGCCGTAAACATCCTTGGTGTAACCGTCATCGCGCGGACCGACGTCGCGGAACTCGAAGCCGCGCAGGGTGCGGCCGCCGCCGAGGAACATGCGTTCGAAGACCGGAACGTCATCATTGCCGATGCCGTCCACAAAGGCGAACTCGCCGTTGACCGATAGAATGGAGTCCCATTTGAGGTTCCAGTATTTCTGGCCCTGGAGGGAGAGCGTGATGGTGTCCACGTCGCCGCCGAGGCCGGCGTAGGTGAGGCCGGCGTCGAACTTGTGGCCCTGGCGCGGCTGGATCGCGTCGTCGCGGGAGTCATGGATATAACTCAGGCCGAGGGCGCTGCGGAAGAAATCGCCGCCGATTTTCTCCTCGGAGAGTTCGGAGTTCGATCCGTTGTCGCCCACGAAGTTGCGGTCGATGAAGTCGGAGGAGTCCACCTCCGAGTCGACATTGACGTTCTCAAGCTTGAGTTCCGCCCTGACCGAGCCGCGCTTGCCGATCGGTTTGCGGAGCGAGACGGCCCCACCGGCGTTGGTTTGCTCATACCAATCGCTGAAGTAGTTGGACTGCTTGTAGAACAGCTCGGTGCCGAGGGCGAGCTGGCGGTCGAGGAACCATGGCTCGACGATCGAGACGCTGGCTTCCGAGCGCTCCGTGCCGAGACGCAGGCTGGACGAGAAACGCTGGCCGCCGCCGGTGAAGTTCCAGGGGTTGAAGAGGTTGAAGTTCGCCTGCTCCAGGGTGAGGAAACCGACGACGCTGTCGATGGAGCTGACGCCGATGCCGACACCCACGGAGCCGGTGGCCTTTTCCTCGACGAGCACGTTCACATCGCGATAGCCCGCGCCGCCGGGGGAACCGCTGGCCTGCACGTCGCTGAAGTAGTTGAGCGACTGGAGGCGCGCCTTGGTGGTTTCCAGATCCACGGAGTTGAACCACTCGCCGGGCTTGAGGGGCACCTCGCGGCGGATCACCTTGTCCATGGTCTTGGTGTTGCCGGCGATGTTCACGCGGCCGACACGGAAGCGGGAGCCCTCGGTGATGCGGTAGATGATGGTCACCCGGTTCGGCCCGGCATCGCGGATGTCCGGGGAAACGGTGGCGTCCGCGTATCCACGGGATCCGTAGTAGCTGCGGATCATCGTGATGTCCTCGCGCATTTTCTTCGAGGAATACGGATCGTTGGTGTTGAGCGTGATCGCCGGATAGAGTTCCTCCGGTTTGAAGACGGTCATCTTGCCGAAGCCGACTCCCTCCACGGTGTATTTCTCACCCTCGACGATGGGGATGACGAGGTCGACGCGGCCGTCCTTGACGGGCTCCACGCGGATGCCCGGGCTGCTGGCGCGGAGGTAGCCCTTGCTGCGGTAGTAATCGAGGATGGAATCGAGATCCTCGTCGAGCTTGCCGGACTCGTAGCGGCCGGACTTGGTGAGCCAGGAGAACCAGCCCTTTTCCTTCACCTTCATCTCCTTGCGGAGTTCGGGGTCGGTGAAGACCTTGTTGCCCTCGAAGCGGATCTTGCGGATCTCGTTCTTGGAGCCCTCGTCGATGACGAAGATCAAATCCGAGCGGCCTTCCTGACCGGTCGGCTGGATGCGGTGGGAAACGATGACATCGGGATAACCGTAGCCCTGATAGTATTTCTCGATGTTTCTCCGGGCCTCGAGCACCTCGGCATCGCTCATCACGCCGCCGGACTTGAGCTTGGTCTCCTTGGCGAGCTTCTGGTCGGTGAAAACGGTGTTGCCCACGAAGCCGACGCCATCGACCAGCGAGCGGGTGGCGACCTCGGCGATCAGGTTGACCTTGTCACCCACCGGTTCGGCAAGGAAACGGACGTCGTCCACCAGACCGGACTCGTAAAGGGCTGTGATGTCCTTGTCGAGGTTCTCGGCGCGGTAGATCGAGCCTGCCTTGGAGGTCATCTGGTTGCGCAGGAGCTGCTCGTTGACGGTTTGCGCGCCGCGGTAGCGCACGATCACCTGGGAGATGGTCTTGCCCTCGAAATCCTGGCCGAGGATTTCCCCCGTGAGGGAGACCAGGGCGATGGAGGTGATGGCGGCGATGGAGCCCATGCCACGCGGCATGAATCGGCTGGGGGCGGTCGGAATGCGCATCTGCTTGGGAAGGATGGCCATATAAAGCCCGCCCGCCACCCGGTCCGTCAAGGTCAATAGCGGTGGTTTTCTTGGATTTCCTTAGTATTTGGCACGAGCCGCCCCGTGATGCCCCTGTGATCGGGGTTCGGGCTTGCGGTCCGGGACATGTGGTGGATTCTCCAGCGCGATGCGTGAAACGCGGGAAACGAAAGTGCGCCTTCTGCCCACCACCGCCCTTGTGGTGGCAAGCATGGTGGGCACCGGGGTGTTCACCAGCCTGGGCTATCAGGTGGGTGACGTGCCGTCAGGACCGGCGATCATGGTGCTGTGGCTGCTGGGCGGGCTGCTCGCGTTGTGCGGGGCGCTGTCTTATGCCGAGCTGGTGGCGGCGATTCCGAAATCCGGTGGCGAATACCGGTTTCTCGGCACGCTGTTTCACCCCTCGCTGGGCTGGGCGGCCGGGTTGCTCTCGCTGGTGATCGGTTTCGCGGCGCCTGCCGCACTCGCCGCGCTGGCGCTCGGGAGCTACGCCCATCGCGCCGCCGACTGGCTGCCGGTGCGCGGGATGGCGGCGTTTGCCTTGGTTCTGGTGGCTCTGGGGCATCTGCGCAGCGTGCGGCTGAGCGCGGGATTCCAGACGGCCACCACGGTATTGAAACTCTCGCTCATTCTCGCCTTCGTGGTCGCGGCCTTCGTCACTCCCGGAAAGGGCGACATCCGCTGGACGCCGATGCCGCGGGAGGATCTGAAGCTGATGTTGCAACCGGGCTTCGCCGTCTCACTGCTGTTCGTTTTCTACGCCTACTCGGGATGGAACGCGGCGGTTTACATCGCGGACGAGGTCGATCGCCCCCGACGCACCGTCGTGCTCGCATTGCTGGGCGGCACGCTTTTCGTGACGGCCGTCTATTTGCTTCTCAACGCCGCGTTTCTCAAAGCCGCTCCGGTCGGCGAGCTTGCGGGCGTGGTGGAGGTCGGCCACGTCGCCGCAAAATCCCTCTACGGGCAAAATGCCGCGGCGGCATTCTCCGCGCTGCTCTCGGTGGGCCTCATCGCCACCGTCAGCGCCCTGGTCTGGGCCGGGCCGCGGGTGCTGGCGGCCATCGGGCGTGATCTGACAGCCCTCGCCCCCCTCGCGGCCACCAACTCCGGCGGAGTCCCCGCGCGCGCCACCTTGCTCATGGCCGCACTCGCGCTCGGGTTTGTGGCGCTGGGCGACTTCGGGCGGATTCTGACCTACACGCAATCCGGCCTCACGCTCTGTTCCCTGCTCACCGTGGCCGGGGTTTTCCGGGCGCGCCGCATGAAACTGGCGCCCAAGGGCTCGTTCCGCTGCCCATGGTATCCTCTGCCGCAGTTGGTATTCATCTCGCTTTCGGTGGTTGTCATCGCCTGGTCGTTCATCGGCAGCCCGCTGGCAACCGCCGCCGGTTTCGGCACCTGCCTTGTCGCATGGGCCTTGTATTTTCCGCTGGCGAGGCTTCGATCGCGCCCGTGAAACTCCATCTTCCGCCGCTCCTCCCGGCCGTGATCGCCGGACTCGTGCTGTCCTGTGCGCCGAAAAAAGTCGTCGAACGTCCCGAAACCGCCGATGGCCCGCCCAATTTCATCCCGGTGCCCGGCAAGGCGGAACCCGACGACATCGCGCGATTCCTCGCCGGCCGCCCGGTCATGCGCGGCGAGATGCTCTCCAACCTCCAGCGCGGCCCGGAATACTCCGCCCACGAGAAAGCCATGCGCGGCATGTGGACACGGCTCACCCGCAACCGCATCGCGCGCATGGAGGATTGGTCGCGGCAAACCATCCGCTCGAACGACCGCGTGCTGTTCTATCCCTTCGGGGGCCCCGACCTTCTCCACGCGGAGGCCCTCTTCGGCAACATTCCCACCAAGATCCTCATGGGCCTCGAACCCGTCGGCTGGCTGCCGGATGTCGAGGCGATGAGCGGTGCGGATGTGCTCGCCTCGCTGCCCGCCTACCGCGAGTCCACCCGCACCCAGATGCAGACCGGTTACTTCATCACCAAGGACATGAAAACCAACCTCGACGCCTCGGTTCTCCGCGGCGTGACTCCGGTGGTCCTCGCCACCGTCTCGCTGATGGGCGGCACGATCGAAAAAGTCAGCGCCCTGCGCGCCGGTCCCTATCAGGCGGTGCAGGTGGACTACCTGAACCGCACCGGCGCGCGCCGCGCGGTCGTCTATGTTTCCGGCGACCTCTCGAATGGCGGCTTCCGCAACTACCGCGCCTTCCTCGATTCCTACGGCCGCGGCACCACCTACTTCAAGGCCGCCTCCTATCTCATGCACGACGACTATTTCTCCCAGGCCCGCGAGTATTTTCTCGGTGCCTCCAACAACATCGTGCAGGATGACTCGGGCATTCCCTATCGTTTCCTCGCACCCGTCCAATGGGACATCCGCTTCCACGGCAACTACCGGGCACCCATCCCGCTGTTCGCGAAACACATGCAAACCGATCTGCGCGACGCCTATCTCGCCTACCCCGGCCCGCCGCTCACCTTCGGTTCCGGTTATCACTATCAACCGGAAACCGCCAACCTGATCCACGCCGTCCGGCGCTGAGACGGCTCACCCCAGCGCGCCAAGCATCGCCGCATCGCTCCAGCGGTTTCCGCCGCGCGCCACCGCGATGACCACCCGCGCCGCAGGCAGCACATACACACGCGTGCCGCCGGAGCCCACCAACGCGAACCACTCCGCCCGCGCCGAGGGCTGCATGCAGGCATTGCGCCAGAAACCCGGCGGGCGCTCCCCGGACAAGGCCCGCTCCGGCTCCACCGCGCGCGCGCCCCGCAACCTGGCCAGCCGGTTCCACCAGATCCCTGCGGAAAACACCGGATTCGCCGCCCGCGGGGCTGTTAGATCGCGGAAAACCTCCCCCCTCACCCCGGCCGCGTCATTGCCAGAGGCCAGTTCGCCCAGAACCGTTCCGAGCCGCCCGAGGTCGTTCATCCCGCACACCATTCCGGTGGACAAATACGGCGCGCCAACTCCATCCCGCCGCCAGTCGCCCGGACGGATGCCGATGCCATCCAACAATCCCGAAAGCTCGCCCGCCAATGTTTTCCCATGTTCCCCAAGGCGGCGTTTCAGAAACTCCCCTAACAACTCCCACCCCGCCGGACCGTAGCGAAACACCGCACCCGGCACATCCACCGGCCGCAGCATCACCGCCGCACGCCCCTTGTCGCGCGGCCGCGCCGAATACAACTCCCGATCCCCCTCCGGCAGACCGGCACTCGAGTTCAACAGGTGTCGCGGCGTCATCCCCCTCCCCACCCCGCCCCGCCACTCGGGGAAAACCACCGGCTCGTCCGCCGGGATCCACCCTCTCCCGACCGCACGCATCGCCATCAGCGCCGCCACCGACTTGGTCACGCTCAATACCGGAAAAGATCCGCCCGCCCCGCCCGCCGAAACAATCCGCCCGCCCTGCCAGCAGGCGTAACCGTTCCCCGCCACCCGCCGCAGCCGGTCAATCGCCCGCGCCGGAATCTCGTACGCCTCCGTTTCCCGCGGACGCGGCGCCGACAAGGCACACCCCGCCAAAGGCGCGAACACCGCACCCGCCAGCACCCGCAATCCCTCACGCCGATCCATGCCCGGACCCTAGCCAAAACCCGCCACCCACGCCAATCGAAAGCCTTCGTCCCCTCCCGCGCGCATCCCATCCGCAAAACGTCCTCATTCGCATTCCTTCGCGTCCATTCGCGGGTGCCCCCCCCGCCATGCTCCCCGCGCCCGGAGCGCCCCGCCGATTTTCTTGCCGCCCGCGTCCGCGTCCTCTACACCCCGCCCGTGCTCACGATCAAGAAACTGACCAAGACCCTCGGCGGCCGCACCCTGCTGCGCGAGGCGGAAATGTCCATCAACTGGGGCGAACGCGTCGCCCTCGTCGGCCCCA
>CAZKQK010000085.1:0-23650 GCA_964554865.1 uncultured Luteolibacter sp.
CGACGCGGCGGGCCCAGCAGTCTTCGGCGCGCTGGAACTGGACGAAGTGCCAGGCGTGGTTCTCGTCGGTGAAATCGCTGCCGCTTTTGATACTAGAATTATAGTTGGAGATGCCGAGGATGTTCTCGATCCCGCACATCCGCAGGCGGCTGCCGTTCCAAGTGTATTTCCGGATTTGCCCGCCGCCGTAGGTGTGGTCGAGGGCGGTGGTAATCGGGGCGTCGATGAAGATGCGATTGCCCTCCACGCGGGTCACGGTGCGCTCCATCTGGAGGTCGAAGGCTCCCGGCTGCCAGGGATTCGCGAGCTGGTCCATGCCGAGCGACTGGATCCAGGCGGCGGTGGAGGGGCGGAAGACGACGACGCTGTCGCCGGCCTGGTAGCCGGAGGCGTCGGCCACGGTGAAGCTGCGGGCGCCGACGGGGACGTATTTGTCGGCGATGTCGCGGGTGGTGCCGGAGACGGTGCCACGCGAGCCGCTGCCGGTGAAGTTGACGAGCACGTGCTGCCAGGCGGCGGTGGCGCGGAGCCGGGTGCCGCTTTCCGTGGCGCCGACGCCGCGCAGAACGATGCCGCTCTGGTTGATGTTGAGGGTACCGTTGACGAGGTATTCGCCGGCGGTGAGCAGGATCGCGCCGCGGATGCCGTCGGCGTCCGGCGGGCGGGCGGCGACCTGGTTGATCGCGCTCTGGATCAGCCAGGTGGCGTCCCCGGCGGGCGGGTTGAGGGTGATGACGACGGGGGCATTCGGGATCGGTTCGCGGCCGTTTTTGAAACCGCTGTCGCCGGTATCGACGATGCGGTTGCCGAGGGCGTCGCGGATGTGGAGCAGGCGGCCGTCGGCGGCGGGGACGATCCATTGTCCGCTCGGCGGGGCGGCGGAAAGCGGAGCCCAGGAGATTGCCGCAATGGCAGTCAGGTAGGGGTGCGGCCGGATCATGGTCTTGGGGAAATTCAGGAGAGGCCGGGGCGCGGGCGGATCATCAGCATCATGACCACGGCCAGCACCGCGGCCCCGGAGAAGATGGCGAAGATCCCAAGCAGCGGGACGTCGGTATCTCGCAGGACGCCGAAACCGTAGTCGGCGAAGCCGCCGCAACTGATGCTGACGAGGTTCATCAGGCCATAGCCGGTGGCGCGCAGTTCGGGCCGGGCGATCTGGCAAAGGATCGGCATGTTGTTGCAGTCGAAGAATCCCCAACCGAGGCCGAAAAGAATAAGGAACGCGATGGCCACCCATAGCATGCCGGTTTGCGGAGAGTAGCCGACGCCGAGCATGGCGGGCACAATGAGGCCGATGCCGATGGCGCTGACGTAGATGCGGCCGCGCTCGGTTTTGCGAACCCAGCGGTCGGCGAGGAAACCGCCGAGAATGGCGCCGCCGATGGCCGCGGCCTGCCAGTAGAGGGAGGCGCTGACGCCGGCCTTGCCCTGGCCGATGTTGAACTCGGCCTTGAGGATGGCGGGCATCCAGTCCCGCACGACCCAGCCGGCGAGCGCGGGCAGGGTGAAGCAGCCGACAAGCAGGAGGAAGGAGCGGTTGGTGAACAGCTCGCGCAGAGCGCTGAGAGGGGAGATGTTCGGAACGGAGGAGGCGAGAACGCGCGGCGGATTTTTCAGAAGGAAGAACAGCGGGATGGTGTAAACGATGCCGATGATGCCGCAGAGGTCGAAGGCCCAGCGCCAGCCGAGGTTGGGACTGTCCGCCGCGTAGCCGCTGAAGCCGCCGATAATGACACCCATGTAAATGCCCATCTGGTGCAGGCCGATGGCCTTGGAGCGGGTGGGGCCGGTATGATAGTCGGCGATCAGGGCGAGCGCGGCGGGAATGTAAAACGCTTCGCTGACGCCCATGACGGCGCGGGTCCAGAGGAGTTGCTCGTATGTCTGCACGTGGCCGGTCGCCCAAGTGATGAAGGACCAGACGAAGAGGCTGCCGGCGATGACATGGCGGCGGCTGAAGCGATCCGCGAGGTAACCGCCGATGGGGCTGAGGATGGCATAGGTCCACTTGAAGAGGGCGAGGATCTTGCCCCAGTTCGCCTCCACGCCGATACCCGGAATGTCCTCCATTACGGAGAACTTCATCGCCGCGAGCATTTGGCGGTCGAGGTAGTTGAGCAGCGCCACGGGCACGAGCAGGGCGACGACAAGCCAGGCTCTGGAGCCGGGGGAATGGGTGGAATGAGTCACGTCGGATTTCTGGAAATGGGGACAGCACTTGGGCACGCCGTCCGCGATAGCCTGAAGAGAGTTTGAATATCGTCAAATATATTCGATGGGTTGTTTTCGCGGAATCGTGGCGTGGCAGGGATCGTTGTCCTCAACGGTCCGGCGGGAGGCGCTCCCTTTGCGAAACCATCTCCGCAAGGCCAGGCGATCCACCTTTGAGCCTATCCGGATAGGTTCCTACAGCGTCTTGTGAAAAATCGCGGCTGCAAACCGGGAGGCAGCGGCGGTCCGTCACGGTCAAGATGAGTGTGGACGCCCCGTCCACTTGAGCCGGGATGTGGGCGGGACGCCCACACTCCTTGAGTTCATGCGCCTCGAGACGCGATAGCATGAAACGGCCAAGACTTTTCGCAAAATGCTGTAGCCGGACGGCTCGGAACCGGAGCGGAGATGGCCTGCAAAAGCATTTCAAATCGTGCGGGCAAAGCCGTCTCCGTCTTGTGTTTCAGGCATGGTTCAATCTTCCAGAAGTTTGGCCCCGGTCCGGATGTCGAAATAGGCGCAGGAATACGGAGCCATGGTGATCTCGACCGGTTTGCCGTCGAGAGGGCGGAGGGTTTTTTCGCCGCCTTTCACGGAGTAGATGCCGATGATGCCGCCACCGACGGAGACGACATCCCGGTCGGCGGTGTCCTCGACGAAGAAACGGACGCCCGCTTTGGCGAAGAGATGGCGGTGTGGGGAGGGATCTTTGCCCGGGGGTGCGCCGAAGAACCAGACTTGGCAGCCGTTGACGGTTTTTGTCGCGACGGCGGTTTTGCGGCCATCGTAGGAGCCGACGGGGGTGGCGGCTTTATCGGTGACTTTGAAGAGGCTGATGAAGTCTTTGCACGGGATGCGGTATTTGCGGCCGTCGAGGGAGAGGTCGAGGTGGGGATGGAGCGCCTCGGTTTTGGCGATTTCGATGCCGGTGAGGCTGGAGATGAGTTTCGTGTCGTTGACGGTGCCGTCGGTATAGCCGCAGGCGGAGAGGAAGATGACCGTCCTGCCGTCGAGGAGAACGTGGTCGCGGACGAGACGCCGGTCCTCTTCGGTCATCAGGACGGTGTTGGAGAAGATGATGAGTTTGTATTTCGAGAGATCGACCTTGCCGAGGTCCATGAGGAAGATTTTGTCGAAGGAGGCGCCGGTGGCGAGCAGGGCGTCGGCGAGGATTTCGTGGGCGGCTCCGCTGAGTTTTTCGACGCGTTTCGGGCGGTAATGATGGTATGAGGCCATGCTGTGGACGACGAGCACGTCGGCGTGTTTTTCGAAGCTGTCTTCCATCAGGCGGGTGGAGAGGGCGAGGAGGTCGCCGGCTTCCTTCAGCAGGCGGGGGGTGCTCCACCAGCCGCCGCCCTGGCTGCGGGGGCCGAAGTCGTACCACCACTGGCCGCCGCGTTCGGCGAGGTGGTGCATGTAGGTGCGGCGCATGCGGGCGAGGGTCTGGGATTCGTCGGCGGGGATGTCGGGGAATTTCCCCTGGCCGCTGCCGCTGCCGCCGAGGTGGGTGCCGCCGTCGTGCTCGGTCAGCCAGATCTTGCCGTTCAGCGCGACGGATTCGGCGAGGGAGCGGAAGACGCCGGTGCCGTGCATGGAGCGGGAGGCGTAGGGCGCGGCGAAGTAGTCGAGGTGGGGGCTGCGGAAGATGGTTTCGATGTCGTTCTGGCCGGCCTGCGCGCCGACGGTGAAGCCGCCGTAGAAGTAGCCGAAGAAGACGCCTGTGATGACGCGGCGCGGCCAGGTTTCGCGGGTCGTTTTGGCGAGGCTTTCGACGAGGCGGGAGATGACGCGCTGCTGGCAGTGGTAGTAGTCGATGACGTACTGGTCTTCCCGGGGATCGAGGAATTCGCCGTCGGCGGCCTGGTGGCGGCGCTCGTAGCCGGGGACGACGATGTCGTCGAAGGAGGCGAAGCCGGTTTTCCAGGCGGCTTCGAGTTTTTCCGGGGTGGAGTAGGTTGCCCGGGCGTAGCGGATGAATTCGTGGCGCATCGGTTCGGAGGCGTCGGGCTCGTTGAAGATGCCGTAGTAGTGCCATTCGCCATAGACGCCGCCGCCGATGTGGATGCCGATGACGCGGTCGCCTTCGGGGAGGCGGGCGAGTTCGCTTAGGAACGCTTCGAGGTGGGTGTGGGCGAAGTCGCGGTATTTTTCCGAGGCGAGGCTTTCGGCGCGGTTGCCGGAGAAGTGGTTGTTGTCCGGGCCGGGTTTCGTCACTTTGCAGGTTTCGCCGGGGTGTTTTTGCAGCCACCAGGCGGGGGCGGAGACGTTGATGCGCGTGACGAGCATGGCTTGCGGCTCGATGTCGAGGATGCCGCGGAGTTGTTTGCGGATGCCCTCGACATCGAGCGTGCCATCGGGAGAGAGGGAGTATTTGAGCCAGAAGTCGGTCTGGATGATGCGGTAGCCCTGTTCGGTGAATTCGCGGATGCTTTTGCGGGTGGGGTCCTGCCAGGTTTTGCGTCCCTGCTCGGTGTTGCTGTACATCAGGGGCGGCAGGGGCTTGCCGTTGACGAAGAAGACGTTTCTTCCCTTGTAGGGGGCGACCCAGGCTTCGAGTTTCTGGTCCGCGGAGAGCGGGGAGGAGGCGAGGAAAAATGGCAGAATGAGTCTTTTGAAAAGCATTTCGGAGGAAGTTGAGAAGGCGCGGTTTGCCGGGGTGGGGCGGTGGATGGAAACGAAGTGGAAACCGGGAT
The DNA here is from genome assembly GCA_964554865.1 of uncultured Luteolibacter sp. GTDB lineage: Bacteria > Verrucomicrobiota > Verrucomicrobiia > Verrucomicrobiales > Akkermansiaceae > Luteolibacter. The sequence continues at coordinate 4,908 of CAZKQK010000085.1, forward strand.
AGGGAGAAAAGAACGACATCCCATAGATCACGGATCAGGCAATCCGTGTTGTTGTTGGAAAGTCCGGATGGATTCCACGAGGGTGGCGTTCGGATTCTCCCGAAGCCAGGTGTCGAGAATGGCGGGGTTGTGATCCATGGCCTGTTCGAGAGCTTTGTTTTCCAACATGCCCATTTCGGGGAGTCCGGCGAAGCGGGGATTCCGCAGGAGTCCTTCGACCAGGTCGAGCCCGCCGGAGGATTTGGCCGCTCCGAAGCCGGACAGCATGCGGTCGGCGAGCGCAGGAAGGTCAGCCGGTCCGGTTGCCAGAAAATCCAGGTGTTGCAGGGCGAGGTCGGGGCGTCCTGAGTTGGTTCCCGCCCAGATGAATTTCTTCTCGATCTCGCCGCGAAGTCCTCCGGCGAGATTGGCGAGTTCAGGGTGGTCCGCATGCTTCCGGGCGTATTCCAGCCAGGGCTTCAGCTCATCCAGGCCTCCGCGCGCGGTGAGGTTCCATACCAGATGCCCGGCCGCGGAATTCCGCCGTGCCTCCGGCAGGCTTTCGAGCAGGGCCATGGTTTTTCCGCTGTCGTGAAGCGCGCTTCCCGCGATGAGCGCCTGATAGAGCGCGCTGGAAATGCCTTCGCCTTCGGTCTCGGCGTTCCGGAGCCATTGCCGCGCGGCATCGGGATCGACCGATGCCCAGCCGTAGATCGTGTGCCAGGGTTCGTCGCTCCGCCCGATGAACCCCGTTTTCCGCCAATGGTCCATGGCATCCTGGCCGGCCACCTGTCCAGATCGCATGAGGCAGTGCTTCCATGCTCCATACTGGTCCTTGCCGGTCGTGCCGGTCGCATCGGCGAAGGCTCGCAGAAGATCACTCCAGTTCGAGGCGTCCATGAACATCAGGCATTCTGCCATCAGCAATTCCTTCTCGATCGGGTCCGAACACTCGATGGCGCGGAACATCAGGGAGCCCAACTTGTCGGACGGAGACCGGCGGATTTCCGCCAGCAGCGTCCGTCCCGAACGGGGAGACGCCGCCTCTCTTGAAGAATCCCGCTCTCTCACACGGACCTGGCGGGGCTTGTCCTCCGAGGCGGATTCGGAAGCGGGGTCCGTCCTGCCGCCGCTGCTCCTGCCCACGAGGAAACCGGTCAGAAGCGAGCACGCGACGAGCAGGGCGATGGTTCCCATTTTCATGCTGTCCCGTACCTGATGGATGCGCCTTATCGGGTCAAGAACCTTCGCGATCCATTGGTAAGTGGCGTCATTCGGCAGGAAGGATGAGGATCGCGCCGGTCCAGTTGCCGCGGGGGAGACGGAGGGTTTCGCCTTTTTTCAGCGGGCGGGTGAAGAGGTGGACTTTGGTGTTACGATGGTCGTCGTAGTGGAAGCTCCGGAGTCCGGGCCGCCAGCCGGTGAGATCGATGGGATCCTGGTCGGTCGCCGTGGTGATCAGGAGGGTGGTGTCGGTCTTGGCGGTGACGTCGAGGATCGCTTTGCCGCCGCCATCGAGACGGGTGAAAGACGCGCCGGTGAGATTGGCGGGGACATCGTGCCATTTGTAGCCGCGGTTGGAGAAGGCGGTTTCGCCGTTTTTCAGCGGGGCGATTTGGTAGGCGACGCCGGAGAGGGTGAGGGCGGCGGTCTGGTGGACGATGGCGATGTATTCGGGCATCGGGACGTCGTCCTCGCGGGTGAGGGAGCGGAAGTTTTGCCAGCGGTGGAAGGTGAGGAAGTTGGCGTCGTGGTTGTTGCGGGCGCCGCCGTGGGGATCGTCCCAGGCGGTGCGGCAGGCGGCGATGAGGTCGTCGCCTTCGAAGAGCCATTCGACGTATTGGAAGCCGTGTTTGGCGACGTCGGGGTGGTAGAGGAGGATGCTGCGGGTTTCCCAGGTACGAAGGTCGTCGGAGAAGAGGAGGGCGAGGGTGTTGCGGATGCCGGCGGGGCGGCCGACATCGGCGTGGCGCTCGGGGACGAGGGTGGCGAGGGTCCAGTAGCCGGGACCGGCGAGATCCTTGCGGATGGTGAATTTCTTCGCGCCGCCGGGGAGGTCGATGAAGTCTTTATCCGGGTCGAAAGTGGCGGTGGTGCCGTCTTCCGAAATGCGGACGATGGCGGCTTTTTCGGGGAGGCGGGAGTTGTCGACGCGGAGGATGTTGAAGATGTCGCCATTGGGATCGGCGACGGCGTTGCCTTCGAGCCAGGCGGAGAAGTCTCCGCCGAGCCAGGAGGGGTCGCGGGCGATGGCGCTGCCGATGGTCCAGCTTTGTGGGTCGAGGAGGTCGACATCGGCGGGGGCGGACATCATGCGGGCGCGGTAGCGTTCGCCCCACTTGCTGGCGGTGTGGGCGTCTTCGAAGGCGCGCCAGAGGCGGCCGCGGTGTTCGATGACGGGCATGGGGGCGGTGTGCCATTGGCCTTCGGCGAGGATGGCGGGATCGGTCCAGGTTTTGCCGGAGTCGGCGGAGCGGCGGATGAGGACGCGGCCGTGGTGCTTGTCGGTGCCTAACAGGTAGACGGCGTCGCGGTGGGTGAAGAGGCCGGTCCAGAAGAAGCCTTCGAAATCGTGGAGGTGGGTCCAGGTTTTGCCGCGATCAGCGGAGCGGTAGAGGCGGCCTCTGGCGAGTTCGTGCTCCTTGCTGGCGGGGCCGAAGAGGTCGTGGGAGGCGAGGTAGGCGCCATCGGGAGCGATGCAGAGGGCGGGCGAGCCGATGTAGAGACCGGTGGCGGCGGGGGAGTGGTGGATGACGGTGCCGGGGGGAGGGGGAGGAGTTGCCTGGTGGGAGGATGTCAGGAAGATGGTGGTCAGGAAAATGATAGAAGAGAATTTCATGAGCTGAATTTCATTCGAAGGATTGCCTGGCTGAGGATGAGTTGTTAAGGAGGTGGATGCCGATTGAAGGGCCGGTGGTTTCGAGGGCGACGGAGGGGGAGTTCCGTCCCGTGGACTACGCGGTGATGGGGCATGTTTTCGAGAGTCAGGCGGAGTTGGGGAAATTATGCGACGAGAAGGTTTACCAGGCGGACTTGGCGGCTCGTCTCGCGGAGGCGGGGATGCGGGCTCGGCGGGAGGTTCCGGTGCGGGTTTCCTGTGGCGATTTTCTGAAGATGTATTGGATCGATCTGCTGGTGGAGGAGTCGTTCGTTTATGAATTGAAGGCGGTTCCGGAGTTGGCGGGACGGCATGAGGCGCAGGCGTTGCATTACATGATGCTGGCGAATGCGGCGCGGGGGAAGGTGTTGAATTTGAGAGCTTCGAAGGTACAGGCGCGTTTTGTGAACGCTCCGCTGGATATCGGGGTGAGGCGGCAATGGAGGGTGGCGGCGGATCGGTTTTCCGAAGGAGGAAGGATGATTCGGGCCCGGATGGCGGAGATGTTGGACGATTGGGGGGCTTGTCTGGATCTGGCTCTCTATTCGGAGGCGCTGGTTCACTTTTGCGGCGGCGAGGAACGTGTCTGCGTGATGGAGCCGATGCTGCGCGGTTCGGTAAGGTTGGGGAGGCAGAGGTTTCATCTCGCGGCGGATGGAGAGGCGTTCAAAGTGACGGGATTCAAATCCGATCTGAAAGGGCATGAAGCGCACCTGCGCCGGATGCTGGGGCTGAGTTCTTTGCGCTGCATGCATTGGGTCAATCTGGATGGGAGGGATGTGAGCTTCGTGACGATCGAAAGGTGAGGGATGGGTTTTGTCAGGAAAATGATGGGGCAGGAAAACGGGGAAATGATTCACAAATTATTTAAAATCAATTCATTGCATCATCATTGGTGATAAAAGATTTTCCTGACCTCCATTTTCCTGACCATGAATTTGGAAAGAACATATTCGGACGTTTTCAGGAAGCGCGAAGGGTGCCGCAGAGGTTGACCTGGATGCCGAGGGCGCGGGCGAAGGCGATGCGGGCGAAGAGGCATGCGTCCGCATCGTCGGCGTTTTTCGCGTAGGCGACCTGGACATGGTTGGCCTGGTGTTTGGCCATGAATTGATCGCGCGAGACGCCGTAAGTGACGGCGTGCATGATGGGCCATTGCGGGGTGGTGGCGTCGAGACGGCGGCGGGTTTCCTCCGCGGGAAGTTCGATGGCGGCGCCGCGGCCGATGTCGAGGTGGAGGGCTTCGTTTTCGACGTAGATGCGCGACCAGACGATTTCGCCGGGTTTGGAGACGCCGTGGAGGGTGGAGCCGCCGTTGGGGAAATACATCGGCGGCTGGCGGTAGCCGTGGGCGCCTTTCCAGCCGCCCTGGAAGTGGGCGGGCGGCGCGGCGCCGCTGATGAGGAAGACCCAGACGTAGCGGTCCTCCCATGGCGCGCCCCAGCGGACGTCGTGGAGGGTGCTTTCGAGCGGCTGGCCGAGGGCTTGGTGGACGAGACGGATCATCAGGGCGTCGAGGCCGGCGCATTCGTCCACTTCGTTGAAATGGGGCAGCGGTTTTCCTTTGAAGAGCACGCGGCGGCCGTCACGGGATTTCACGGGAGGGCGGTCGGTGTTGTTGAGCATGCCCTCGACGAGATCGCTGGCGGGGAGCAGGTCCTTGAGGCCTTGCTGGTACTGGATGCCGATGGCGGCGCAGCCGAAGTCATCGGCGAGCCGGAGGGCGGCGATGTACATCTTGCACTGGAGGCGGATCTGGGAGTCGGTGAGGTCCTTTTCGTGATCGGGTCCGGTGTGGAAGGTCATGCCGCGTTTGTCGAGCCAGGTGCGGACGGCATCGGCCTCGGTGTCGGGGACGAGGGTGGTTTCGTGATAGAGGGCGGACTGGCTGAGGCGTTCCTTGAAGACGCCGCAGGCGTGGAGGGCGTGGTCGGGGACGATGGCGTTGAACATGCCCATGCAGCCTTCGTCGAAGATGCCCATGATGGCTTTTTCGCGGCGCAGTTCCGCGGCGAGAGTCTCGCCGAGTTTGCGCGGGCGCGGCGGGATTTTGAGTTGGTCCGCGGGGGTGGCGTGGGAGAGGTCGTGGACGATGCGGCCATTGGCGAGCCACTCGCGGAGTTTGGTCCGGAAGAAGGGGTCGGTGAAGTCCTCGCTCCAGAGCGTGGAGTAGGGCACGCCGGCTTTGGTGAGCGAGCCGTTCAGGTTGAGCATGCCGACGAGGCCGGGCCATTGGCCGCTCCAGTTGGCGACGGTGAGGATGGGGCCGCGGTGGGTGGTGAGGCCGGGGAGGACGTGGTGCGAATACTGCCAGACGGCTTCGGCGACGATGAGCGGCGCTTCGGGGTCGATCTGGCGGAAGATTTCGATGCCTTCGCGCTGGCTGGCGATGAAGCCGTGGCCTTCGCGGCGCTTGAAGGGGTGGGCTCGGACGAGCCGTCTCCCCTCTCCTGCCACGGCGGCGGCGAGCTTGCGCTCCATGTCGAGCTGGGCGGGCCAGCAGGTGCGGTTGGCGGAAAGGCGGAGATCGCCGCTGGCGACGAGTTGGATGGTGTTTTTCACGCTCATCGGGGAAGGGGGGTTCCTGCCAATTTACGATAGTCGTCGTAGATGGTCCGGTAGGCAGGAGAACCGGGACCGGGATGGACGAGAGTGGTGGTGGCGCGTGCCGGGGCGGTCATGGCCTCGATGGCTTTCTCCGCGGTGGGAAACGCTCCGGCGGCGAGAGCACCAAGGATGGCGGCGCCGAGGGCGGGTCCTTGTTTGCCGGAGGGGACGGCGATGGGATGGCCGAGGATGTCGGCGTAGAGCTGGACGAGGAGAGGGTTGTGGTGGGGCAGACCGCCGGTGGCGATGAAGCGGTCCACGGCGAGGCCGCCATCGCGGAGGAGTTCGACGATCCAGCGCAGGCCGCAGGCGGAGGCTTCCATGAGGGCGCGGTAGAGGTGGGCGGAGCCGTGGTGGAGGGTCAGGCCGGTGAAGGCGCCTCGCAGGGAGCCGTCCATGAGGGGGGTGCGGCAGCCGTTGAACCAGTCGAGGCAGCGGACGCCGTGGGCGCCGGGGGGGAGGGCGGCGGCTTCTTTGTCGAGGGATTTGAAGTCGCGGTGGCCGGCGAGGCGGCGCAACCAGTCGAAGGCGTCGCCGACGGCGGCCTGGCCGGTTTCGTAGCCGTAAAAGCCGGGGAGGATGCCGTCCTTCACGACGCCGGCGATGCCGGGGATATCGCGTTCTTCCGGCGAGTTGAGCATGTGGCAGGAGCTGGTGCCCATGACCATGACCAGGGTTCCGGGTTCGGCCGCGCCGGAGCCGGGGACGCCGGCATGGGCGTCGATGATGGAGGCGCTGACGGGAATGCCGGCACGGAGGCCGAGTTTTTTCGCCATGGCGGCGGTGAGTGTGCCTGCAGGGCGGCCGGGAGGGATGAGGGGGCCGGGTAACTTTTCGGCGACGACGGTTTCCAGGCCGGGGTGGACGTCGCGGAGGAAGTCATCGCCCGGGTAGCCGGCGGCGGCGCTCCAGAGGCCCTTGTAGCCGGCTTGGCAGGTGGAGCGGGAGAGGGTGCCGGTGAGTTGCCAGACGAACCAGTCGCCGGCTTCGATCCAGAGGTCGGTGGCCTGATAGACGCGGGGGGCGAGTTCGAGGGTTTCGAGGATTTTCGGGAAGAGCCATTCGAGGCCGATGATGCCGCCGTAACGCTTGAGGAAGGGTTCGCCGCGTTCGCGGGCGATGTGGTTGAGGCGGTCGGTCTGGGCCTGGGCGGCATGGTGTTTCCAGAGTTTCGGCCAGGCCTGGGGTTCGCGGGAGAATTCGTGGAGGAGGCAGAGCGGGGTGCCATCGGCTTTGGCCGGGAGCATGGTGCAACTGGTGAAGTCGCTGCCGATGCCGGCGATGTCGCGGGGTTTCGCTCCGGCCTGGCGGATGGCGGAGCGGGTGGCCTTGGCTGCGGAGTCGATCCAGTCGAGCGGGTGCTGGTGGGCGTGATGGGGAGGGAGGGACTCTTCGCAGCCGGGAAGGTGGCGGTCGATGACGCCGTGACGGTATTTGGAGACGGCGACGCCATGCTCGCGGCCGCGGGAATCGACGATCAGGGAGCGGACGGATTCGGTGCCGAAGTCGAGACCGAGGAAGAGGGGCATGGCGGGAAGGAAGTGAGAAGTGCCGGGTGATCGGTGATCAGCGGTTTTTGAGAGCGCGGTGGTGAGTCATTCGTGGCGTTGGCGGGAAGCGAGAGATGGAGAGAAGTCGAAACGGCTCTTCGTTTTTACTATCAACTATCAACTGTCGACTCTCAACCATCGAACCTCTCCCCGGAACCCAAGACCGGGGAGAGGCGGTTTCTTTCGTCCGGCCGGATCTTTTCTCAAAAGGCGCGGCGGCGGAACATCAGCAGGAAGCCGAGGGAGGAGAGGCCAAGCAGAGCTGAGGAGGGCTCGGGGATGAGGGCGAGGACTTCGCTGGCAGTCAGCGCTCCGTCATAAACGCGGATGTCGTCCAACGAGCCGATGAAACCATTGCCGAAGTTCGGACGCCGTCCGAACCAGACACCTTCGTTATCGCCGTTTGTGACGACGAATTCCGCGGTGTCGGTTCCCGTCCACGCTGCCTCGCCATTCAAGTAGATGGTGAGGTTGTTGCCCGCCTCGTCCGAACGGGTCAGAGCCAGATGATGCCATTCTCCTGTGGTGATGGATGAAGCCACAGTGGCGATGTTGATGTCACCTTCTCCGCTCAGTCCCCAACCACGGTGGAAGAACTGCAAGGCTCCGTTGCTGATGCGGATCGAAAAGCGCCCGTTCCCGCCGCCGGTGTCGGTGGAGACGAGAATGGCATTGGCGGGCGTGTTCTGCGAGGAGGAGGCGTTGAACCAAAAGGCCAGCGAGAAGTCGTTGGTTCCGAGGTCGGCGGTCGTGAGCGATGTCTCGATGCGGTGGAACCAGTCTTGGGTGATGGAGAATCCGGTTTCCGGGGTTGCGCCGGGTTGGGCGAAGGTGCCGGCGTTGGCAGCCGTGGCCGTGACGCCGGTGACGACGGAATTGGTCAACGGGGAGGTCGCGGCCGCTTCATCGAGCGTCCAATGGTTGGTCAGGGTCGCGGCTCCGGCCGGTATGATGGAGACGCAGGCCGCGAGAGAGGCGGCGAGGTGGATGGTTTTCATGGGCTTGGTGTTGGCTCGGGGGTGTGTTGGTTCAGGGATTGAATTGGATGCGGTAGAATTTGCGCGGGCCGGAAGCGGGCGGAGCGGTCCAGGTGGCGGTGGTTTGCGCGGCCTGGCCTGTGACGGTGGCTTCGAGAGTGGACCAGTCTTCGAGATCGGTGCTGCTGCGGATTTCGAAGGCGATGCCCTCGGCGCTGGGCCAAGTGAGGGTGAGACCGGCGGCGGCATCGCCGTCGATGGCGATGGCGAAACGGGAGGCGCCGTCGGTGGGGTCGAGACCGAGGAGGAACTCGGTGAAGTTCGTGGTGCCGTCACCGTCGTAGTCGTCTTCCGGGGCTCCATTCGGGCCGCTTGGATCGATGCCGAAGCCGGCCGCCCAAGAATCGTATGAGAGGCCTTCGAGGTCGGACGCGAAGATGGCGAAATCGTTGCCGGATGCGGGGAGGGCGTTCACCACGACGGAAGCCACACCGCCGGTGAGGCGACGGATGATCTGGCCGACATTGTCCGGACCGGTGTTGAAGGTGATGTAGTAGGTGTCGCCGTCGAGGTCGATGGCATCCATGCCGCTGAGCGCCCCCGCCGCGCCGTGATCGGAAGGCAAGACGGGGAACTCGGACGAGGAGGTATCGAGCAGGTAGAGGGAGGTGAGACCGGTCGAGGTGCTGGTGACCAGCAGGCCGTCTTCTTCCACCGCGAGGCCCTGGGGGCCGATGAGGGCGGCGGAAACGATGGCCGTGAGCGCGCCGGTGGAGTCGAACCGGTAAACCGGCCGCCCCGCCGCGTTGAAGCCGCCGCGGGCGGAGACGTAGAGGTCGGCGCCATCCCAGGCGAGGTCGCGGGCGTTGTTGAGGTCCCAGTCGCCGGCGTCGGAGCTGCCCGAGCGGGCGATGAATTTTTCGAAACCGGAGCCGTCGGTATTGAGACGGAAAACGCCCTCGCCGGCGTTGCCGAAGGCGGTGGAGAAATACAGTTTCCCGTCCGGCCCGGTTTCGATGCCTTGTGGATCGCTTGCGAGCCATCCGGCGGCGGCGGCGGCGCCTTCGCCGCGGACGGCCAGGGTGGTTACTTGGCCGGTGGCCGGGTGGACGCGGAGGACGGCGGTGGCGGCGGTGGCGTAGAGATAGCCGTCGGAATGTCCGGTGACGGCGAAGGCGTTCGGCAGAGTGGCGATGCGCCGGACATGGGTCCAGGTCCCGCGGGTGACGGAGTATTCCTCGATGCCCTGGGCATGGGTGACGGCGATGCGGGTGGTGTTGCCGACGTTGGCGGGAGTATTGGTCTTGCGGGCGGGATTCGAGCCGGCAAGAAGTTCGGAGAGGTTGTCGAAACCGTCTTCGTCGAAGTCGTCTCCGCCGGATTCGAAGGTGTGTCCGAAATGAACGTATTCCCAGCCGTCGGGCAGTCCGTCGGAGTCGTCATCGGGCTGGGAATCCGGATTGGCGGGGTCGCTGGAACCGGTGAAGGGGGTTATGCTTGCGATGGTTCCGTCGGGGTTGCGCTCGATGAGGAGACCTTGGCGGAAGCCTTCGTATCCGTATTCCTCGAAATCGAGAGAGCCGTCGCCATCGAAGTCGCCGTAGCCGTCGCGGGCGAGGGTGCCGAAATTCAGCCATTCCCAGCCGTCGTCCATGCCGTCGAAGTCGCTGTCCCCCTGGGGAAAATCCTGATCGTCGTTGGGTTTGGTGTTGGCGAGGAATTCGATGAGATTGTTGAAGCCGTCGCCATCGGAATCGTCATCCGGGCCTTGGCGGGCGAGGATGGTTTCCCGGTCGGCCACGGGATCCTCTCCTTCCTGGATGAAATGGAAGATTTCCCAGTCGTCGGGCAAGCCGTCTCCGTCCGCGTCGTCGTTTTCGGCGGCGAGGGCTTCCATTTCTTCCGCAGTGAGGGTGTGGTCGTAGAAGCGGACGTCGTCGATGCGGCCGTTGAACTGGAATTGAGGGAAGCCGACGGAGGGGGCGGGGCGCGTGCCGATGCCGATATCGGTGGAGGCGAGCGCGGCGGTGTTGGAGCCGACGGATTGCGGGACGCCGTTGACATAGAGGGTGGTCTCCCCGCCCGCGGCGCGGGTGATGCCGACGTGGACCCATTGGCCGACGGATTCGTTGAAGTCGAAACCGTCGAACCGAGCCGTGCCGAGCCCGCCGTTATGGAACCAGAAGAGGCGGGGGGCGGTGGAGCCTTCGTCGCTGATGGCGAGGTTCCAGCGTCCGGCGGTGTTATTGTTGCCGGAGATGATGTGCATTTGTCCGGCATAGGAATCCGCAAGGAGGACGAAGGCCGACATCGTGAAAGCGGCGCCGGGCACGGCGGAAGAAGGAAGGGTAACGCGCGAGTGGGGGGGATTGGCGACGGCGGGGAAGCGGAAGGAGGTGCCGAGCCGTCCGGCCTGGCCGAGGGTGACGTTGGTGCCGATGGTGCCGTCAGCCTCGCCGGCGGAGTCCGCGGCAACGATTCCGGAGGTTTCGTCGAACTTGTAGTGATGGAGGAGGTCGGCGTGAAGCTGACCGGCGAGAGGACAGAGCAGGGCGGCGAGGACAAGGGTCCGTCGGGTGGGTTTCATGGGTTGGGATTTCATGGGTTGGGGTTTCAGGAGTAATTTCGGGTTTGGGGATTTCCGGACTTTTGACCTGTCTCCACCGATGGAAGATTGCCTTCCGGGTGGATTCGAGGGGTTGCAATGAAACTTCCGGAAGGGGCAATTCGACCAATTGCGGGTAGCTTTCAGTATTTTCGGGGGCAGTCAAATATATTTGATGATATTCGGGTGGGAAAGTGAGGTTTTCCGGGAAAGAGGAAATCAGGGCAGATCGACGAGATGAATCTGGAGAAATTCGCCGCCTTCGGGATGGGGGGTGAGGCGATTGAAGGCGATGTGGCTCCCTTTGCGGGAGAAGGCGATGGAATAGCGGGGTTCCCGCCCAGGAGGGAAAGGTTCGGTCAGAGGGGCGGCTTCCCCGGAAGATGCGTCGATCAGATGGATGCGGCCGCCGGAGGAGCAGGCGAGGAAACGGCCATCGGGCGACCAATCGAAGGTGCCGTCCACCCCTCGATCGAAGCGGGTGAGAAGAGCCGGGCGGCCTCCCGAACGGGGAGCGGTGTGAATTTGGGCAACGCCGGAAGAGTCCCTCGCCAGGAAGGCGATGCGCGTGCCATCGGGGGATGCGCGAACCCAGTGACGGGGACCCTGAATGCCGGGATGGGGAAGATTTCCGGTGTGGGTGAGACGGCGGATGGAGACGCCCTGAAGCGGAGCGGGAAGGGATCCGGGCGGAGCGCAGGCGGCGGGAAGAGAGGAAGGGATGTCTTCGGGGAGTTCGGCGAGGAAGAGTTCGGTGATCTTTTCACCGGAAGCGGCAAGAACGGTGCCCTGGAAAGCGAGGGTGCGGTCGTCGAGCCAGTCTTCGTCGAAGGCGCGGAGAATGTCGTCGCTGCCGGGACGGGGAGAGCGGGTGACGGGGACCACGAGGGCGGCGAGGGAGGAGCCATCGAAATCGCCGGGCGGGGAGGCGTTGTCGATTTCAACGGGATGCCCGGTTCGCATGACGCCCACGGTGCGCAGATCGTTGGGGGCGGGGTGTTGGGGGATGAGGGCGTCGTTGTAGGTGAAGGAGAGCATCCGGCCGCCGGGCGACCAATGGAAGGCATGGGTGCCGCCGCGCAGGGAACCGGAGGTGAAGGGAGGAGTGACATCGCGGGCATCGAGACGGAGCACGGAACCGTCTTCCTCAAGGGTGGCGCCGCCGCGGAGGTGGGCGGCGTAGGGGTGGCCGGGGAGGCCGAGGATGAAGGCGAGGCGTTCTTCCCGCGGATGGCAGGCGACGGCGCCGATTCCTTTGGTTTCGGTGCGATGGAGGATTTCCTCGCGACCCGTTTCGATCCCGACGCGGCCGATGGCGCGGGATTCGCCGAGCTTCGTTTCGTCGTTACGGGAATCGTAGTAAATGAAACGGTCGCAGGGGGAGAAGCACTGGCGGTTGTGGATCTGGTGGCCGCTCCTCGATGTCGTAAGCTGTCTTTCCGCGGCCGGGGCGGCGGTGAGCAGAAGCAGCGGCAGATACAAAGGGCGCATGGATCAGGCGGCTGCGGGAGCGGGACCGAGGAGGCTGCGGAAGCGCGCGATGAGTTCGGGCGAGCAGGGCTCGATGGGCGGCGCCATGTGGGGTTCGCAAAGGCCGAGCGCGGCGAGCCCGCCCTTGATGGCGGCGAAGACGGAGCTGGGGTTGCCGGTGGCGCTGAAGATGCGCGCGCCGCGGACGGAGATTTCCTGTTGCAGGACGGCGGCCTTGCCGGTGTCTCCGGTTGCGAAGGCATCGTGGAGCTGCCGGAAAAGGTGCGGATACAGGTTCGCGCCACCGGCGACGGCTCCGTGGGCGCCGAGTTTCAGGGAGTCGAGGAAGAGGAAATCGTTTCCAACCAGCACGGTGAGTTCCGGTCGCGCCGAAGCGAGGGAGACGAGATTGGAGAGATAGCCGAGATCGCCGGAGGAGTCCTTGAAACCGGCAAGCGTGGGGAACTCCATGGCATGCAGGATGGTGGCGTCGTCAAAGCTGTGGCCGGTGAGCCATGGCATGTTGTAAAGAAGGAGGGGAAGCGGCAGGCGGGGCACGATGCGATCGAGGTAGGCGCGCATTTCCTTGCCGCTGATTTCGTAGTAGGAGGGTGCGTTGAGCACTATGGCGGAGGCTCCTTTTTCCGCGGCGTGGCAGGCGAGGGCGACGCTCTGATCCAGGGACGAATCGCCGACGCCCACGATGAGCGGGACGAGCCCCTGAAAGGCGGTGGATGCGGAGTCGAGCGCTTCGATCCGGCGTTTGAAGGAAAGGGAGGCGCACTCGCCCGTGGAGCCAAGGACGAAAGCCGCATGGATCCCGCCTTCCACGAGATGCTCCGCGATGCGGTGAAAAGCCGGGGAATCGATGTTCCCGTCCGCCTTCAGGGGCGTGGGAACGGGAGGAACGATGCCGTGAATGGGAAAGGAAGATTTCATGAAACGGGTCATGGGGTGGAGGGATCAAGCCATGTATCGCCGGTTTCGGCGATGCGGTAGAAGCGTATCGTTTCTTCTTCCGGCAGGTGGTGGAAACGGGCGGGACCGCCCGGGGTTTCGAGGGTCAGGCCGGTGTCGTTCCATTCGCGGAGGTCGGTGGAGGTTTCCAGGCGGTAAAGGCGGGAGGGGCGCGATTCGAAATGGATGGTGCAAACGCCGTCGCCGGTTCGTTCGATGCCGGTGGCGCGGAGGTCGTCCGGATGAGAGCGGCGGCGGAAGTCCGGGATGCGTTGGAAGAGATGGTAGTTGGCATCGTGCCCCGCGGGTGCGCCGCCTTCAAGGTCGCAGAAGGCGGTACGGACGGTCATCAGGATGTCGTCTCCCTCGATGAGGAACCAGGGGTATTGGAAGCCGTAGGCGCTGTGGAAATAACCCGAGCCGTAGGGGCCGTGGAAAGCGGAGGCGCGGACGGTCTCGTCTTCGGAATAGATGCGGGGATCGTGCATGACGATGCGCTCGACGGACCAGTCCCGGAGATTTTCCGAGGAAACGAGGGCGAGGACGGGGCGGAAGCGCTCGGCGTTGTAGGAGGAGTTGCGGTAAGTACGAGGAATATAGGAGCAGATGGACCAGTAGCGGTCGCTTTCCCCGTCGTAGCGGATGACGAAGCGGATGCCGCCGCCGGGGAAATCGATGAAGCCGGAGCCGCCCGGGGCGGCGGGGTCAAAGTCTCCGGGGGAGAAGGAGATGGCGGGCGTGGGCGCGGCGGGGTCGGTGACGCGGATGAAGGCGGCCTTGCCGCCGATGCCGGCGCCGTTCGGGTAGCGGTTGTCCACGCGCAGGGCGACGAGCAGGCCGCCGTCGCGCAGGGGAACGGGCGAGGCTTCGAGCCAGCCGCGGAAGGCGCCGCCGAGCCAAGCGTTGTTTTTGGTGAGGGTGTTGGAGTTTGTCCAGGAGGATGCGGCGAGGAGGTCGGAATCGCGCGGGGCGGCGATGAGGCGGATTTCGTTGTCGCCCCAGGAGTCGGAAACCTGGTGCTCCAGAGCGGCCCAGAATTTTCCGGTGTGTTCGGAGATGAGCGGGCCGTTGGCCCAGGCGCGGTTGTTGGAGGTGGTGACGAGGGTGCCGCGGGAGGGGGTAACGTCGGTCCAGGTGGCGCCGTGGTCGCCGGAACGGCGGATGACGAGGTGGCCGGCGGCGCTTTGCGCGCCCATGCTGAAGAGGTCGCCGTCGCGCTCGAAGAGGCCGTGCCAGAAGACGCCGTCGTTGTCGGGGCCGGGCTGGGTGAGGGTGCGGATGTCGCCGAGGGCTTGCCAGGTCGCGCCTTCGTCGGTGGAGCGGTAGAGGAGAGTCTGGCCGGAGGTGTTCTGGGTGGAGGAGGGGCCGTAGTAGTCGTGGCTGGCGAGCAGCGAGCCATCTCCGCAGCGGATGAGCATGGGAGAGCCGAGGTAGAGGCCCTGGGAGGGTGGACTGTAGGCGAGCGGGATGCCGGGCAGCGGCTGGCAGAGTTCGAGTTCGCAGGGGCCGTCGTGGGGTGTTTCTTCCAGCGCGAGAAGCTGGCCGGGGCGGTTGAGGCCGGAGACGACGAGGCGGCTGGAATTTTCCGCGAGGACGGCGCGGACGGAGTTGCCGTTGTAGTCGGTGAAGTAGAGGTGGCCCTCGATGGAGGCGAGGCCGAGGTAGTTGGCGTTGGCAGTGCGGTAAACCGGGGTGATGCCGCCGCTTTCGGCAAAGGCGGAGATGGAGGTGGAGCCGCTGTGGGTGCCGAGCATGCGGAGGGTGACGGGGTCCCAGGCGAGGGCGCTGGGGCGGGCAAGGCCGGTGACGATGTCTTCCAGAATGGAGCCGTTCCAACGGTGGATTTTGCCGTTGGTGGAAGAGAAACCGCCGCGCGAGGCGAGCCAGAGGGAGCCGGAGCCGTCGAAGGCCATCGCCCGGGGGGTATCGAGGCCGCTGTCGATCAGGAGGGAGATGTTTCCCGTGGCTGGATCGATGCGGTAAACTTTCCCGGCGTTCGTGCCGAAGGCGGTGGAGAGGCAAATGAAGCCGTCGGGACCGGTGGCGAGAGTATGGGGATTGCCGGAAAATTCGACGCCCTCCCGGCCGAGGGTGTCCAGATAGTCTCCATCCGGGGAGAAGCGGAGCAGGCGGCCGCCGGTCGTTTGCTCGGCGACATAGACTCGGCCCTCCGCGTCTTTCGCGAGGCCCATCGGCTGTTTGAGAGGGATGCCGTTGTAGGAGCCGGAGGCGAAATCCTCCTGCGGCGTCCACTTCATGCAGTCGGTGTGGTAACGGCGGACTTTGTCCGCATCGCTTTCGCTGAGCAGGACGGTGCCCGCCGACAGGGACGCGGGCGAAATGAGGAGCGCGAGCCAACACGCCAGCCTTCGGACCGGACGGAATGACGCGCGGGTTCCCGGGTTTTTGAAAGGAAGCACCATGGCGTGGGCACAGCCTTGCAGCGGGTCGCCTGGAGTCAAATATATTCGAATATTTGACAAATTCCTGGAAGGTTGGGAGCGCGGATGTGCCGGACTTTGGCGGATCTCACACCTCGATCGCCGCTTCCAAGTGATCCAGGGTGAAGTGGAGGGAGGTCTGGATGTGATGGCGCATGGCTTCGGAGGCGGCCGGGCCGTCATGGTTTTCCAGCGCGGCGAAAATGGCGGCGTGTTGTTCGCAAGCGACGCGCAGACGGACAAGATCGTGGATGCCGCGGTCGGCGAAAAAGATCCGCGACTGGATGTGGCTCTCCTCGACCGTACGGGCGAGGGCCGCATTCCGGGCGCCGAGCAGGATGGTTTTGTGGAAGGCGAGATCCGCGTCGAGGAACTCATGGAGGGCCGGCGCGTCGAGCTTTTCGTCGCCGCGGTCGAGAACTTCCTGATAGAGACGCTGCATGATCTCGAGGCGCTTGCGCAGCAGTTCGAGATGGTGGGGGGAGAACCTTTCCGCGGCCTTGAGGGCGGCGAAGGTTTCCACGGCTTCGCGGACTTCATAGAATTCGCGGGCCGAAGTCTGGTTCAAGGAGCGCACCACCGCGCCGAGGCGCGGGACCAGTTCGACGAAGCCTTCGGAGGCGAGTTGGGTGACGGCCTCCCGCACGGGCGTGGTGGAGACTCCCAATTCCTTGGCCAACTGCTTGTAATCGAGACGGGAACCCGGGGGCAGGGAACCGTCGAGGAGTTTGGTCCGGAGATCGGCATGGACCCGGCGGGGCAAAGGTTGCTTCACGCCGGTAGATTAGGAGTTTGTGCCGGGGGGACAAGTCCTCAGAGCACATTCCGTTCCCAGGCGTGTTGCCGCATGAAAATGGATCCCGAAAACATGAAGTGGGAGTGAGCGGCAGAATTCCCATTGCCACGGAAATGGGAACACGCCGGATTGTCTTGGCTGAGACCGTCAGGATGACAGCCGGGGCAATGGCCACTCCCCCGCCGATGGCGGCATGGTTCCACGGTTGGGACAGGACGTTTTGGCCATCCCAGCCTGCGGCGACGGCCAACACGGCGATAACAGGACAATGGAGCGGCGGCTTCCGCGATGACGCGCTGTTGCTCGGCGGTTGCCGGATCGGTGTTCATGACTTGTTTTTTCGTTGTCCGGCGGGACGATTTTCCAAACGCCAGTTCGGGGTCTGGCGTCTGCGCCTGGAAAGCGATGCCTACGTTGCATCGCTTCCCCCCGGAGATGAGTTCCCGAACGGGTGCAAGGTTTCGCTCCCACGGACCCAATTCAAATGGGATTGCTGAATGACTTCATGCCGTCACAGGTTCTCCACGACTCCGGCCATTGGTTCACCAAGGAAGGAGAATTTCTTGGGGTTTATCAAATCCCCCAATAATCCGAAACCGAACGCCATGGCGGAGGCGGAAACCCAATCGCCAAGCCTGTCGTGCGTCCCGGACGGCGAAACCAATCACGTGAGGGAAACACATGCGGGACTGGCGAAGGATCGCGTCGCACGGCCCGTTGTTGTCCGTTTCCGCCAACTCCGGAAATCACGGATCCACCGAAGTCACCGGCGGAGTGATGATCGGCGGCAGGGGCGGAATGAGCGGTTGTCCGCCGGGGCCTCCGCCCGAGGGGCCGACCGGGCCGACACCGGGGAAATCCAGCGGGTTCGGGCCCGGGGCGACCTCGTCTTCCGGGGCGATCACCTCAACCGCGTCCTTCGCTCCCTTGGCGCTTTTCGCACTCTTGGCGCTGTCTCCCTCACCCGCATTCGCGTCGAAACGGGCCAGCAGGGCCTGGATCGCGGCCAGGGAATCGGGGCTCGCGGCGATCGCGCACTGCGAAACCATCCGCATCGTTTCCGGCGCGGCAAGGATGGCCGTTTCCACGATGCCGACGACTTCCTCGATCTCGGCGTTGGACGCGAAGATCGCCGATTTGACGATTTCACAGCCGCATTGGGGATTGGCGGAAATTTCGGTCTCCACGATCTCCAGGAGGTCGGATGGAACCAGCCTGATCCGTTGCTCCACCGACATCGCGGCGCGGCGGCAATCGGTTTCCGGTTTCCCGGACTCCCGGTAGGTGGCGGAAATGCGCTCCAACTCCTCGGCGGCGGCCCCGCCCGGGGGAACCGCACTGCGGAGCACCGCGAGATCCACCACGGACTCAATACGCCGCTCGTTGCCCAGGCCGGATTCGAGGGTGGCCGCATTCTGGCTCGCCATCAGCGGAGCGTCCTCCGCCGGGGTACCCTCGGCCTTTTCCGAATCCGCCATGACTCCGGCGCTTGCCTGTTTTTTAAGCGAAACCTCATCCCGGGATCCGGGAAGATTCTGCGCGTGCGACGGCAAAACGAGCCATGGACACACGAATACGGCAATCAGAACTGTGGCTTTCATGGGGAGGGCAGTGGGGAGGACCGACCCCATGAGCCGCAATTTTAAAAAATTTGCAAGAATTTAGTTTTGAAATCCTGATTTTTAACCCCGCTTGCGCTCCAGCAGGACGAGCATGAGGAAGGCGAGAATCAGGTTCATTTCCTCCCTGGCTCCGAGATCCGAGCGTTTCTCGATGAGGAAGCGCCCCTCCCAGAAGGCGGGTTGCTTGGTCAGCCACATCACGGGCGAGCCGTCACCGCGACTGGCGATATAGCGGGGATGCAGGAAATAACCGCTGAACATTCCGATGATCGGGATGCCGCTCAGGATGCCGTCCAGCACCTTGACCCAGGCGTTTTCCTCCTGGATCGAGAAATCCGGAGCTTCGTCGCCCGGATTGAACACCTCGTAGTGGGCCCTCCACAGCGAGCGCCAGCCACGGCGGCCCACACTGCCGACGGGAGCGCCCGCGGCATCGGTGAAATGATAGCGCGCGGACCAGTCGATCACCTTGTTCGCCCGAATGTCCGCGAGGCGGGCGGACTGTGACTTGTCGGTCCAGATCTCCACATGCTCCTTGAATTTGAGCAGCTTTTGACGGGTAAACAGAACTGTGCGCCCACCGGCGTCGGTGACCGTCGCCTGACTGGCCAGGGCCAGGATCTTGAACGAGAGGGTCAGCGGATACTGAAGCCCCTGAAGCTGGCGGGAAATGTCATCGGCCACGGGAACCGCCGGCATCGGCGGCGGAGCGTGGGGATTGGAAGCGTTCATGAACGGCAGAAAACAACGGATGCGACCGGCGCACAAGGCCGCACTGGAGGCGGATACCCATCGGCAGGGTCATGCCCCATAAGCGTTAACCTAAAAACTGGAGGCGATAGCGTTCATCCTCACACTTTG
>CAZKQK010000086.1:0-23386 GCA_964554865.1 uncultured Luteolibacter sp.
CGGTCCCTGCCCACGCCCTGATTCCCCGGAATCAGCCTTATCTACGCACCATTCGGGACGGAGACCTTTCCGCCATGGCCCGTGTTTCTCCACCGGTTCGATTTCCGGCAGACGATTGGAAAAATTCGCTCGATTTGTCAGTTCCCGCGCGTGGCCGCACATTCATATGCAAAGCATGAGCATTTCCGCGGAAACAGACAGCTTTCTTCTCTCCCAATGGGCATCGCGATCCTGTGAGCGGTCGTTCCGCATCCTGGTCGGACGCCACGCCGGGCTGGTCCATCAGGTGGCTCTCCGCCGCACCGGCGATGAAAAACGATCTCGGGCGATGCCGCGCAAGCGACATTCATACCGCTGGCACGCAAGGCGGGGTCGCTCGCCCGCCATGGCGCGATCGGCGGGTGGCTGCACGTTACCGCCCCGAACCAAGCCCGGTAATCTGTGGTTAAAATCCACTGCGATAACCTCGTAACTTCGGAATCCGGGATAATGAGAGACTTAAATAATTGATTATTGTCTCGGGCGACCGGATCCGTTTCCGGCGTCGCTGCGGAACAGTGACAGCCCTGGGTTTTCACAGGGCGTATCCGAAAAGACATCCTACGCCGCGGGGGCGGAGATTCCGCTCCCTTCGGGGCGACGGTGCGGTTCCACGCGCCATGCATGGCCACCATCCTGTGGCGGACTCCGATGTTTCCACCGGTGAAGCATACGGTTTCAGCGGCTGAGATCGTCCTGATACATGAGCTTGAAACCGCTCTGGTGCAGGATGGCGACGGCGAACTCGTAGTCCTCGACGTGGAGGGCGAGCAGGGAGAGGCCGTTGGGAGCGGGCATGAGGGCGTAGGCGAAGTCGATGTTCGTCTCGGCGATCATCAGGGTGTCGAGGCATTGGAGCAGGCCGGGACCGGACTCGCGGAGGGCGACAATGACAAGTTCGCACGAGGCGTGCGGGATGCCCTTTTCGATGAAAAGCTGCTCGGCGGTATCAGGATCGGAAACGACGAGACGGGCGACGGTGGCATCGCGGGAGTCCTGGACGCTGAGGCCCACCACCTCGATGGCGGTGGCGCGGAGAAGCTTGACGAGAGCGGCCAGGGCTCCAGCTCTGTTAGGGAGCATGACTGAGAACTGGCGGACGGGCATGCCGTGGTCGATGAGGGTATCGGTGTCCATGGGTGGGAAGGCTTGGGTTTCATCCGCGGGAGCCGCGGAGTGGCAGGGTGACGACGGAGCCGGTGGCGGCGTCCTCGATGACAATTTGCCCGGGGCGAACGTCGGTGACGATGAATTCCGCACCTTCGGCACTCCTGAAGCGGCGGCCGGGGGTGGCGGCGTAGCGTTTGCCTGTGGCGGCGTCCTCGACGAGGGCAACGGGGTCGTGGGCGGTGGCTGGCACGCCGGAGATCCATTCCCGGGTGGCCCCGGTAGTGGTGTCCCGC
The DNA here is from genome assembly GCA_964554865.1 of uncultured Luteolibacter sp. Classification (GTDB taxonomy): domain Bacteria; phylum Verrucomicrobiota; class Verrucomicrobiia; order Verrucomicrobiales; family Akkermansiaceae; genus Luteolibacter. The sequence continues at coordinate 1,443 of CAZKQK010000086.1, forward strand.
ACCTTGATGACGGAAACCTCGGCGGGCGCTCCGAGGTCGAGCTTGCTGTCCCGGATGCGACGTTCGGCGCTGACGAGCACCAACGGAGAGCCGGGGATGGGGTCGCCCGCCCTCACCTGATGCCGGACCGGACTGGGACCGAGGATTTCGACGGTGGCGACGCCGCCCTCGACGGTTTGGAGACGGACGGGCACTTCCCGTTCGCGGTAGCGGCGCATGACGAGTGGCGGCATGGCAAACGACTGTTGCGCCGCAGCCGATCCGCCGCCGGACGGGTGTGTGGCATCGGCGGCAAGTGCGGTGGGAGAATTTGGAATGACGACCGAGTCCGGTATGACAGCGGCGCTGAGCGTCTGCCCCTCGATGGAGACAATGGGGCGGGGCGAGTCGTCGGCCGATCCGGCGGCGGGAGTCGTGGAGCTGATCGGTTCCGGGCCGAGATGTGAGGCGATCTGTTCGGGTGTTTCAAGCGCAAGGTCGCTCGCGCGGGGTTCGCGCAGGATGAGCGCGGCGATTTCCGGATGATTGCCGGCGGAGGCGAGATCGGCGGCGGTTTGACCGGAGCCATCGGTTGGGAAACGGCTGGCACCGAGATCCAACAGCAATTCCACGGCCTGCCGGTGACCGTTTTCAGCGGCGAGCATCAAAGGCGTGCGCCCGTCCTCCATGCGGGCGTAAACCGATGCGCCGTAGTTGGTCAGCGTGTCGATGGCGCCCGCCTGGCCGGCAAGTGAGGCGAGCAGAAGCGCGGGGTCCAGACTCTCGCCATGGACCGCAGCGAGTTCGCCGACCGCGGAGCTGCGGCCGTCACGGACAGCCAGCATGAGGGAATTGAAGCCCTCGGTGTCTTTGATTCGCGGATCGGCTCCCTGTTTGAGCAACCAACTTACCATGGATGCCTGGTCGGCGGCTGCGGCCGCCATCAGGGGCGTGCGTTCGCCGGCTCCGCGGATATTCACATCCAACCCACCATCGAGCAGAAACTCCGCCGCTCCCCTGGCTCCGGCGGCGGCGGCGGCGTGTAGGGCGGTATCGCCGGAATCGTCCCGGGTGCCGGTCTTGAATCCGCTTTTCACGAAGCGTCTCAGGGCGGTCGCGTCATCGGTGCCCGCTGCCCGGAACCAGTCGGAAACGGTGAGCTGATAGCCGGCCTCGGCGAGATCGGACTTCATCGCGTCGGCTGGCTTGCGACACGCGGGAAACGAAACGACACAGAGGATGGCAAACATCCCCAGCCGCCACGGATGGCCTTTACCGGTCATGGCCGGATCGTAGCGGGGAAAGGCGGAAGGTCAATGATCCGCACAGGGCTGACGCATCAAAAAACGCGAAGCAACAAAATCCCCGGGTGGGACATTTTGGCCTGGTGCGGTGCTGCAACAGGTCCGGATCCACCACTGCGAGCATCCACCGGATGCCTTGCTCGCGGCGGAACTCCACGGCGGTGAGGCGGAGGTCATTGCCGCAGCCCGGGGGCCCGGAGTGAGCGATGTTCTCATCGACGAACGCAAGGCGCGAGGGATCGCCGCCCGCATTTATCAAAGACGCAGCCGGACTTTTGATGAAAGTTTTCCTCACAAACCCGGGTTGAAACGATCCCGGAAACCAGGCAATTGGAACCGGTCACCACCATGAGAGAAACCCGAACCTCCGCCATCTCCCGCCGCGGCTTTGTCGCGTCCGCGCTTACCCTGCCCCTCCTCGCGGGAACGGGCGTCCGCGCCGCGGAAGCCGTGCCCCGCCCGGATTTCCGGCAGGCGTTTGTCTATCGGTTCCGCATCGGTTCCATCGAGGCCTGGTGCGTCAGCGATTGCGATTTCGGCTTCCGTGACGGGCTTTCCCTCATGCACCCGGAGGACGAGCGGCCGAAGATGCTCGATGAAATGAAACGCCACGGCGAGTCCGCCGATCTCCTGCCGCTGTATGCGAACATCCTCGTCATCCGCAAGGGAAGCGATGTGGCCGTGTTCGATGCCGGCTTCGGCAACAATGGCAACCCGCGCATGGGTTGGTTCCGGGAGGGATTGGAACTCATCGGCATCCGTCCGGAGCAAGTCACCCACGGTTTCCTCAGCCACGCCCACGCCGATCACCTCAACGGATTCGTCCTCGATGGGAAACCCGCCTTTCCCAACGCGGCGATCCACGCCCTGCCCGCCGAGATCGCGTTCTGGCAGGAAGAGTCACCGGACTTTTCCAGAAGCCGGCGCGATCCCAAGGGCATTCCCGGCATGATCCGCGAGGTGCGCTCCCATTTCGCCACTCTCGGCGACAAACTCCGGCCCACCCCCGCAGGCGCCACCTTTCTCGGCGGCGCCGTCACCATCGAGAGCGCGCCGGGCCACACCGCCGGACACGCCTGTTTCCGCATCCGCTCCGATGGCCGCGAACTCCTCCACCTGATGGACCTCGCCCACCACCATCTCCTGATGTTCGCGGACCCGTCATGGAACATCGCATTCGATCATGATCCGGACGCCGCCATCGAAACCCGTCGCAAATGGTGGGCCATGGCTGCGGAGAAACACACCCGCTGCTTCGGTTTCCACCTCCCCTTCCCCGGTCTCGGCCGCATTGTGCAATCCCACGCCACACGCTATTCGTGGTGGCCCGAGCGCTGGCAATGGCAGGCCTGAAACCCCAACCGTCATGAAGACAACCCACCTCGACACCTTCGCCCGGAGCGCGGACGCCACCGCTTTGATCATGCCGGCGCCTGTTTCGGCTTTGGCGGAAAGCATGACAATCCCAAGCCCAATCCCCGCACCGGTGGCTGGCCCGCCGACATGCGGGAAAACTCGCGCGGCGTTGTGACTCGGCAATGCCGGGCAAAAGCAACGGCCTTCAGCGCGCGAAAAGGATGCAGATCGGGCTGGGAGTGGAAATCGTGTGGGCGGGCTCGCCGAGTTTCCCGCTCCCGGGATCGCGGGGCAGGATGCCGATGGTGTTGGAATCCTGATGCCCGCAGAGCAGCCACTTGCCGCAGGGGGAGATTTTGAAATGGCGGGGCGTTCGCCCGCCGCATGAGGCGTGATGGACAAAGGCCAGCGCGCCGGTGGCGGTGTTCCTGGAAAACACGGCGATGCTGTCGTGGCCGCGGTTCGAGGCATAGACATGCCTGCCATCCGCACTCACCTCAATCTCGGCGGTCGTGCTTCTTTCCGTAAAGTCCGGCGGCAGTGTTTTCGATACGCCGATTTCCGAGAAGGAGCCGTTTTGATAACTCGCGGCCAGCACCGTGTTATCAAGTTCGTTGATCACATACGCGTGCTTCTCGTCGGGAGGGAAAGCCATGTGCCGCGGTCCCGCGCCGGGAGCGGTGGACAGCGGAGGCAGCGCCTCGCCGAGCTTCGAGGTCGCGGCGTCGAAGGGATAGACAAGCACCTTGTCCAGGCCGAGGTCCGGCACGAACAGGTGGCGGTTTGCCTTGTCGAAATACACGCCGTGGGCGTGCGGCCCTTCCTGGCGCTGTTTGTTGGGGCCGGAGCCGGTGTTGGCGATGACGCTGACGGTTTCCTTCGGCACGCCGTTTTCATCGAGGCGGATGGTGCTGATTTTCCCGTCACCATAGTTCGCCACCGCCACCGTGCGGCCGCTGGCATCGATTTCCAGATGGCAGGCTCCCCTCCCTCCGGCGGGGGCCTCGCCGAGGAAGCTCAGGGTATGGTCCTTGCCGATGGCAAACGCGGCCACCGAACTGCCGCCATCCGGAAACGGCGTCTTCGGCGCACCGATGGACAGCAGCACCGGCTTGTCCGGATGCCGGGCGAGGAATCCCGGAGTGGTGTATTCGGCCGCGAGTTTCGGCTCGCTGAGCCTGCCGGTGGCCGGATCGAAGTCCGCGCGATAGATGCCTTTCGCCATCCCGTTGCCTCCTCCGCCGGTGCCGATGAATACCGGAATGGCGGAAAGTTTCGCGGCAAGGAGCAGGCTGAGGACGAGATGGGCTTTCATGGAAGCTCGGGTTTACGCGCCGGATGGGCGCGATCATTCACGGGAAATCCACCGCTCCCGGTTCGCCGGCGCTTCAGACGTCGAATCCGAAGTGCCGCCTGGCGTTTCCGAAGCAGATCGAGCGCACCAGATTGGCGAGTTGGTCGAAGTCGTCGGGCAGCTCGCCGCGGTCGGCCTCGGAACCTAACAGATTGCACAGGATGCGCCTGAAGTATTCGTGGCGCGGGAACGAGAGGAACGAGCGCGAGTCCGTGAGCATGCCGACGAAGCGCGAGAGCAGCCCGGTGGCGGAGAGCGCGTCCAGTTGGAGTTCCATGCCGTTTTTCTGATCAAGGAACCACCATCCGGAGCCGAACTGGATTTTCCCGGGAAACGTGCCGTCCTGGAAGGCTCCGGTCATGCAGGCGAAGAGGTGGTTGTCGGCCGGATTCAGGTTGTAGAGAACGATTTTGGGAAGGGCGTCGTTCTTCGCGAGCGCGTCGAGATAGCCCAGCAAGGCGGAGCCCTGGCGGTAGTCGCCGATGGTGTCGTATCCCGTATCCGGCCCGAGGTGCTCGAATCCGCGGCTGTTGGTGTTGCGGGCTGCGCCGAGGTGGAGCTGCTTGGTCCAGCCGCGCGCGGCGTCGAGCTGGCCGAAGAAAACCATGAGATAAAACGAGAATTTCTCCTTTTCCTCGGGGCTCGCCGCCCTGCCCGCGATGGCATTGTCGAAAATCATCGCCGCCTCCTCGTCCGAGCAGTGAAGCGCCGGCATGCGCTCCAATCCGTGATCGGACAAACGTCCGCCGGCGGCGTGGAAATCATCGTGGCGCTTCTGCAACGCGGCGAGCAGGTCGGAAAGATGGACAATGCCGGTGTCCGACACCCCTTCGAGCTTGCGCAACCAGGGGCCTAACAGATCCGGCCGGTCCACCAGCAGCGCCTTGTCCGGCCTGAACGTGGGCACCACCAGCGTATTGAGATCCGAGGCGGCGATGGCCCCATGGTCGTCCAGCGGATCGGCGGGATCATCGGTGGTGCCGACCACGCGGACATCGAACTTGTTCAGTATCCCGTGGACACAGAAATCGGGCTCGGCCAGCCGCTCGTTGCAACGTTCCCATATCTCCTCGGCGGTGTCCGGGGACAGCATCAGATCGATGCCGAAGTAGCGCCTCAGCTCAAGGTGGGTCCAGTGGTGGATCGGATTGCGCAGGGTGAAGGGCACCGTTTCCGCCCATGCCTGGAATTTCTCGCGCGGCGTGGAGTCACCCGTGATGAAGTCCTCGTCAATGCCGTTCGCGCGCATGAGCCGCCACTTGTAGTGATCGCCCCCCAGCCAGATCTCGGCCAGGTTTCCCCAGCGGTGGTTGGTGGCGATCTCCCTCGGGGACAGGTGGCAATGGTAGTCGATGATCGGCTGCTCCGCGGCCACCTCATGGAACAGGCGGCGCGCGGTGGGCGAATGCAGGAGGAAGTTCTCGTCGAGGTAGGCCATGACGCGGGCATTCCAAGGGCAAACGCGCGGGCATCCAAGCGGGAAATCCCGGCGGCGCTTGCAATTTTCCAGGGAGAATTGCGGAAATCGCCCGGCTCATTTCCACCGGTAGTGCCCGGTGAGCGGGAACCGGTGGAACACGTCTTCCTCGCGGGTGCCTGCGCCGATGTTGTGGATCATCAATGGCCGGCCACTTTCCCCCTTGCGGTCGCTCACGATCATGATGTGCGGAAGATTCGGCGGAACCGTGCAGGTCACGATGTCGCCCGGCTTGAAGACTGAATGGCGCCCGCCTTTCGGTGCCGGAAGTTCAAAACCCCGGCGTTTCATGTAGGTCCGGAGATTCGGCACCCGGCGGTGATCGATATTCCTGTCCGGCCGGCCGAGCCCCCGGATTTTGGGGTAGGCGGAGAAATTCGCCTTCATGTCCTCGTGCACCAGCTTCTGGAGATCGGCGGAAACCGCCTCCCGCAGCGCCCGGACCAGCACATCCGTGCAGACACCTTTCCCGCGCGGAACATCGCCATCCGGATACGCCAGTTTCACATACGCCGGATCATAGGAAACGGTGACGCCGATCTGCGTTCGCGCCGCCTTCACAATCCCGGGTCCGGGATCGGCATGCAGTGTGGCAATGCCTGACAATAGCAGGACGAGGGTTTTCATTCCGATTGGTGGGCGGGGCGGACCAATCGTGCCTCTTGGTACGGGATCAGGCGACAAAGCATCCAGGTGATGAAAACAAATCCGGCGTCCGACCCTATCCATAGGTCGGGATGAATGTGATAGGCTCCGATGACATCCCCCCTCCACGGATGAAGCCACGCGATGCCGCCGGAAACCGCGTCCGCCGCCAGGTGCAGGACCACGGCCAACCAGCAGGCTGTCGCCACCCGGACGCGCACACCCCGCTCCATGAATGAGGCGACGATGCCTGCCAATGGCAATGCCCCGATCAGGAACCAAACGGTATGGGAAAAGCTGGCGTACCTCGCCTCAAGTGAAAGATGCGGCGAACACAGGTCCGGCAGCAGGCCGAAGCCAGCCACCCACCACAGCGATGAGGCGGGAAACACCCTGTCGCGCCCCGCCAACATCGCGGCGTGATCGATCGCCAGACATCCGCAAACCGGCAGCAGCGCGTGAGTCCCCGCAAACATGGACGCATGGATACCCCAAAACACCCGTCCGTCCAATCCCCGTTGAAACAAATCCCCTCCCGCGACGTTTCCGTGCTGTCATGCTGCGCCATCTTTCCATTCTCACTTGTCTCATCGCCATTGCCACGGCCGACCAACCGCTCAGGATCCTTTGCTGGAACATCCACCACGGCACCGGTCTCGACGGAAAACTCGATCTCGGGCGGATCGCCAAGATCATCGCCGCCGAAAAACCGGACCTGGTCGCGCTTCAGGAAGTGGACAATCGTTGTTCGCGCAGCGGGAAAGTCGATCAATGCGCCGAGTTGGCCCGCCTCACCGGCATGACAGGCCACTTCGGCAGGGCCATGGACTACGGCGGCGGAGAGTATGGCCAGGCGATCCTGTCCCGTCATCCGGTAAGCGCCACCCGCGTCCACCCGCTGCCCGGCAAGGGCGAACCGAGAATCGCCATGGAGGCCGATGTTTCGGCGAACGGCCACCGCTTCCGGTTTGTCACGACGCACCTCGACCTCGATCCGGCGCAGCGTCTCGAACAGGCGCGCGCTTTGATAGCCTTGCTGGAAAAGGAAACCGGTCCGCTGGTGCTGTGCGGCGATTTCAACGACATGCCCGCCAGCCCGGTCCTGGAAACCTTCGCCAAGTCCTTCGTCCACCATCCCAAGGCCGCGCCGGCATTCACCTTTCCCGCAAACAAACCCGCCAGGGAAATCGACTTCGTATTCCTCAAAGGTTTCAAACCCGCCAAACCACTGCTTGTTCTAACAGAATCAGCGGCCTCGGACCATCGTCCCCTGCTGGCGGAAATCATCGCCGCTCGGGAACCCTCGCGACAAGCCGCTCCCTGACCTTTGCCCGCCATGTGACACCCGGCCGTTCCACCGCTTGTCATCATTGGAAAGGGAAACCCAACGCCCGTCATCGGGCCGGCTCGATCGCGCCGATGGCCGGTGGCCCTGTGGGGAGGGGATTGCCTAACAGATCCCGGCCGCCGTTTCCACCGATCACGGTTCCTCTCGGAAAGTCCCCGCCCCCCAGCGGCCGGAATGCCTTGATCGACTCCATCCCGGGACGCGGCAGCGGCTCCCCCTCGAAGCGCGGCATGGTGTCAACCGCCGCCACCCCTTCCGGAAGTCCCTCGTGCCGGCCCACGAAGAGATTGTCGCGGAATAACACCCCGTTCGAGGGCCTGAGCTGATAGGTCACCCGCCCGCCGGCCCGCACCAGGAACAGGTTGTTGGAAAACACCACGTCCTCCGCGACGCCGCCGCTCCAGTCCGTGAACAGCATCATCGGCAGATCCTGATGCGGGCCGATGACGATCGTGTTGTTATATATCCTGGCGCTCCGCGAGGCGCCGCCGAAGTGAAACACGCGCGCCGTTTTCACCCCGTCATGGACACTCAGATTGTAGCGGATCACCGCATCCGAATTCTCGGCCCCACCCGGGCCGCATACAAGCAGGAAACCGCCCTCGTTGCCGTGACTGTAGTTATACTGAATGACCGTGCGGCGGCACTGGTAGTCGGCGTCGAACCCCTGCCCGTCCTTGGTGCCGACCGTGCCGGACACCTCGTTGAACTGGATGACCGTGTCGTCACAGGCGAAGGGCCAGATTCCGGCGGCGGCCTCGTTTTCCGCGCAGCGGGCGCGGGCCTTCCGCACCACGTTGTGTTCTATCAGCCCGCCGTTCGTCCCCCAAAGCTTGATTCCGTCTCCGCCGATGTCCTCGAGCCTGTTGCCGCGGATCACCACGTTGCGGCTGCGCGTCCGCCCCGTGCCGCGCTGGCAGATCCCGTTGCGGTCGGTGCGTTCCACCCGGCAGCCTTCGATCACAAGTCCGTCGAAGCAGGCTCCGTTTCCACCCTTGGCCTCGAAGTAGATCCCGCAACCCTCGTGATCCTTCCGCAGATCCCCGTTCACATCGCGGACATGCAGTTTCTCCAGCCTCACGCCGGCCACCGTCCCGGCGCCGTTCGCACAAACACGGATGCCCGTGCGCCACGGTTCGCGCCGTGGGCCGGTGTTGGCGATCTCCAGTTCCGAAACACTCACATGGGAAAAATTTTCCAGCAATACCGCGTCCGGACCCATTCCCCCGCCCTCGATCCGCGGCAGCGGCCCGTCCCCATATCGCCCGATCCGCACCGGAGCCCCCTCCGCTCCCCCACCCTGTGGCTTCAATGGTCCTTTCCACACACCGCCGGATTTGAACCGCAGTTCGTCGCCCGGTTTCAGATCCACCTTGTTCGCCCGCTCAAGGCTGCGCCAAGCCGACCCGGGACCGAGCCCGCTGCGCGTGTCTTCCCCGTTCGTGGAATCAACGTGGTAAACCGCCCCGGCCAGCGGCAGGACGGCAAGCGGTAAAAGCGATAGGGACCGAACCAGCGCGCACATGTGTGAAATCCGGAACGCCCCGCGCGGAACCACTCTTTCGCCCGCCCGGGTCATGATCGGATTTTCGGCGGAGCAATGCTTTTCCCTTCGATGAACTCGGCCGGCAGCGAAAGGGCTTCCGTCCCATCCCCCGCATACCGGTCTTCCAGCCAGGCGACCATGGTGTTGACCAGCTTCCGCTCCGGAAAACGGAACCTGCACAATGGCGGCTGGAACCACTCCGCCTCAGTCTGGTTGTTCAGCAGAACCAGCGAAACATCCCCGGGCACCGAAGCACCCAGTCTTGCCAATACACACATGGCGGTGACCAGTTCCTTCCAGTCGAGAAAAACCATCGCCGTCGGCGGATTGAGGGCAAACGCCGACTCGACCATCCGCCCCGTCACCTCCGGCGTTAAATAGTCGCTCTCCGGATTGTGATGGTGGGGAACATAGTGTTTCCCGGCGGACTCGATCACCCGGCGCGTCACCTCGCGGATGGATTGCTTGAAAGGCTCCGCCCTGTCGCAAAGGGGAATCACCACCTCCGAGTGCCCCAGCGCCGTCAGACGGGCGAGCGCTGTCTCCAGCATGACGGATGAGCGCACCGCCACCATCGGCACCGGCAGCCCGCCGGTGATGCCGCCGAGAAAGAACATCCTCACCTTCCTCCGCAGCGCCCACTCCGCCAGCGACTGCCTGCCGTACAGGGCGATCACCCGCGCGTCCCGATCCGCCTGGACGATCCGGTCCCAGGAACGCTGCGGCCTTTTCACATGCAGGAAGTCCACCACCTGCGAGTCAACCTTCCAGCCCTTGCCCAGCACCCTCAGCCGAAATGCATCCAGTACCCGCCGGGACGTTTCCGTTAGGGCGGCGGGCTCATCGTGCGTCAAAATCAAAACCCGTCTCTTGTCTCCGGCATCCGGAACATGCTTGCGCGATTCCGCCACCCCATAGGCTTGGCGCGCTCCGGGTTTCAGCAGCAAACCGTCGGCAGCCAGTCGCTCCAAGGCCGCGGCCACCGTCGGCGGGCTTACCCCGAGCCGCTTGGCCAAAACCCTCGCGCCGGGCAAACGCCCGGACCAATGACCGGAGAGAATCTCCTCACGCAACGCCGCCGCCGCGAGATCGGGTGTTCTGGGCCGGGTAATCGGTTTCATCTCGTTCAGGCGCGCCGGAACGAGCCCTTCGGGAACCTCATCCATGCCCGCCATCTGCACAAGGTTTTTGAGCAAGACTTTCGCAAATCAATTCTTGTCTCGCCCCCACTCCATTTCATCCTGCCCCGTTGTTTTTGTGATTCTCCAACCACTAATCCGATGAAATCGAAATTCCTCCGCACTCTCGCTCCCTCCCTTTTCTTCTGCGCCTCGTCACAGGCCGCCACCATCACCTCCATCTCGTCCAACGAATGGGACGTCGCCGCCACCTGGGACAGCAATGCGCCCGCTCCCGTCACCGGAACCCAGGGCACGGGTGACGACTACGTGGTGGCCTCGACCTTCACCGTCACCTCGAACGACCCCGCCTCCAACTCCCAGGCGCTCGTCGGTCAATCGCTGGCCGTACAATCCGGCGGCGTGCTCGACCTCGCCCGCCTGCACGCCAATACCGCGCAGGCGGTCACATGGAACCTGCCGCCGGTCACTCTGGAAGACGGAGCCGAACTCCAGTTCCGCTCCTCCACCGGCACCAGCAATCACACGCTCGCCGCCAACATCTCCGTCTCCGGCAACACCACCATCGACAACACCGGCGGCGCCTTCGGCCAGGACATCAGCCTCACCGGCGCCCTTTCCGGCTCCGGCACCATCAACTACAAGACCGCCAATTCCGGCAGCGCCACCACCGTCCGCACCCTCGCGCTGAAAACGGCGGCCTCCCCGTTCGCCGGGAATTGGTTCATCCAGCACGCCAACAGCGGCGACGACTTCGGAGCCCTGAGTGCCGACGCCTCCGGCGCCCTGGGCACCGGCACCGTCACCCTCGACACCCGGGCCCGGCTGATCAACACCGTCACCGGCGGTTTCGACGGCCTCGGCGGCATCACGCTCGGCCAATCGACCTCCAGCATCTACTTCAACGGCCGCGACTGGACCAGCGCCACCGGTGCGCTGACCGTCAACAACGGGAACGCGAACGTCGGCACCGCCCACCTGAACATCGCTTCCGTTTCCCAAACCGGCGGCTCCATCAATCTCACCGTCGGCGGCGCCAAGAGCGGCCGGATCAACGTCTCCGGCGAGGCGGATTTCTACCTGGGGGAGATCACGCTCAACTACGCCGGGAATCCGGTCGGGAAAACCTTCGACCTCGTCACCTATGGCACGCTCCTCGAGCTCGGAGAGCCGGAGATCAACCTCGGAGGCATCGGAAACCACATCGTGGCCACGGTGGACTACGGCAGCGGCACCAACGACAAGGTCACCGTCTCCTTCACCGGCAGCGCGGCCAACCTGACCTGGCTGGGCAACGAGCCGGGCTTCGAGAGCGACTGGGACAACAACGTCGCCATCAACTGGGACAACGGCGGCACCCCGGACGTGTTCAGCGCCTTCGACCACGTCACCTTCGGGAACACCACCGGCTCCACCACTCCCAACGTGATCGGCGCCCTTCTGCCCGGCTCCGTCACCTTCGACCACAGTGATAACGACTACACGCTGGGCGGCACGGGTTCGATCGGCGGGCTCGGCACCCTCGCCAAATCCGGCGCCGGCACGCTGACCATCACCACCAACAACAGCTACACCGGCGGCACCACCCTCAACGACGGCAGGATCCGCATCGGCCACAACAACGCGCTCGGCACCGGCTCCCTCACCGTCAACGGCGGCTCGATTTCCAGCAACGGCGCCACCGCCCGCACCCTGGCGATGCCGGTCACGCTCAACGCCCCCCTCACGCTGGGCCACGCCACCGACACCGGCGACCTCACCTTCAACGGGGTGATCGACGACGGCGCGGGTTCCTCCGCCCTCACCAAGCAGGGCTCCGGCACCCTCACGCTTTCCGCCGCCAACACCTACGACGGCGGCACCACCCTGAGCGCCGGGAAAATCCGCGTCGGCAGCAACACCTCCCTGGGAACCGGCGCGCTGGCCATCGGCGGAGGCGCCCTGACCAGCAACGGCACCGCCGCCCGCACCCTGGCCAACCCCGTGACCATCGGCGGCGGCTTCACGCTCGGCAATGCCACCGATACCGGCGCGGTGAACCTTTCCGGCCCCGTCACCCTGGCCGGCAACGCCACCGTGACCGCCGAAAGCGCCACCAACATGGAGGTCAGCGGTGCGATCGGCGGCAGCGGCAACGTCGAATACAAGCGAGCAACCGGCCCGCAGGCCCAATGGAACTGGACGAACGCCGCCAACAACTTCACCGGCGACATCACCGTCACCGCGGGCCGCCTGCGCTTCAACCCCGCCACCGACGGCTCCGCCCTCGGCAACGCCTCCAACAAGATCATCTTCAACGGCGAGCCCGTCGTAACCGGGCCGGGCACCGCCAGCATCCAGCAATCGTCGGGGGCCGGCACCACCATCCCTGCCACCCGTGAGGTCGTCCTCAACACCGGCAAGGAAGGCACCTTCTTCACCTGGGGCGGCCAGACCTTCACCGTGAACGCCCCGATCAACGGCGGCGGCGCCCTGCGCAAGGAAGACGGCGGCACCCTGGTGCTCACCGGGAACAACACCTTCGGCGGCGGCCTGGTCATCGACAACGGCATTGCCATCGCCTCCTCGGACACCGCGCTCGGCACCGGTCCCGTCACCGTCGGCAACACGACGACCGGCGGCCAGACCCATCAACTCCAACTCAACGGTGTCACCATCTCCAACGATGTCCACTCCCGGTACATCTACACTGCGGACTACCGGGGTACCGTCACCGCGGTGGGAGGCGTCGTCTCCACCATTGCCGGAGATGTCACCATCCATCCGATTCTTGACGGAGCCACCAGCCGCGGTGGGCACCTCGCCAGCGATGCCACCGTCGGCTCCGTCCTCCGTTTGCTGGGCGAGCTCAACGTCGCGGGCGGCGCTACGGATATCTCCCATCGCGATGGCGTGGTGGAATACGGCGGCGGCTCCAGCACCAGCTACACCCTCGGCATCACCAATACCGCCCGGCTCGTCGCGGACAACGGTATCGGCAGCGGAGTCTCCGTCATGCTCGGCCAGTCCGCCAACGCCACACTCGATCTCAACGGCTACGATCTGACCATTGCCCGGCTCCTCCGCAACGCCAATACCACCACCGTCACCAACACCGCCGCAACCGCCTCCGTGCTCACCATCGACGGTGCCACGGACCACACCTACAGCGGTGCCATCGCCAACGGTACCGGCGGCATCGCATTCGTGAAGAAAGGCGCGTCCAACGTCACCTTCAGCGGCACCCTCAGCTATCAGGGGGACACCACCGTGGAGGGGGGAACCCTCACCCTCACCGGCGGCAACGCCAGGTTCGCGGATCTCAGCGCGGTCCGCATCACCACGGGAGCCACGCTCAATCTCACCCACGGGGCTGCGGATACGGTGGACAAGCTCTTCGTCAATGGCGTCCAGCAACCCGCCAATACCTACAACTCCGGAAACTCCGCCTTCATCACCGGAACCGGCAGTCTCGTCGTGACGACCGGACCGGCCGGTGACGACTATTCCATCTGGGCCGCCACCCACGCCGGAAGCCAGTCGGCGGACCTCGACTTCGATAACGACGGCGTGCCCAACGGTGTCGAATACTTCATGGGCGTCACCACCCCGGGCTTCACCGCCAATCCGCCCATCATCAATGGCAAGGTCACTTGGCCGATGAGCCCCACCTTCGTCGGCAGCTACGAGGTGAAAACCTCACCCGATCTGGTCAACTGGACCCCCGCCCCCGGCGGCGTGGTGGAAACCACCGGCGTCTCGGTCGAATACACCCTGCCCACAGGCGATCCGAAACGCTTCGTCCGCCTTGAGGTGACGGTTCCGTAGCGTTTTCACCCGGATTCTCCCCTGATTTCACGGGAATATGGAAGAAAGGCTCCGCTGCGGTCTGGAGGGACCGCAGCGGACATTCCCTCACGGAACAACCGGCTCATGAAGCGCCCGCCCGCACCCTCAAATCGCCGCAGGGCGTGGTGGCTCGTCCCCGTCCTCCTCACGCTGGTGGCCGCCATCTGGCTGATTCCGCGCCGGATTCCCACGGACTCCGCCGGACAACCGGCCGCGATTTCACCGGAACAGCGCAAGGGCCGATTGCCGGACATCCCGATCCCGCCCTCCCCGGCAATTCCTCCCGCCGGACCCCGCCAACCAAGCCCCGCCCCGATTCCCGGTAGCCTTTTCGAATCGGACGAATTCGCCGAGGTGCCCGATTGGCTGCCGAGACCCGCGGATGTCATATCGGCTACCGCAGGGGATGTCTCGCTCCGCTCCGACGGATTGCGCGAAGGCCGCGTGAAACTGATCTTCCCCCCCTCATCCGCCGATGCCCTCCAGTCACTCCGCAAGGCCATCACAAACGCCGGTCTGAATTCCGTCTCCGATGATCGTTTCGAGTCCGCCACCCCTCGCCGCCATTGCGCAATCAGCTCGCGAATGATTTCCGGAAACAAACTCATTGCCACCCTGGAATACTCCGATCTTGATCATGGAAGGGGCTGCCACTGCCCCACCTGCGGCGGAACCCCGTAACTCCCCTGTCACATGCCCCTCCCCTCGCTCTCCAAACTCCTGGTCGCCGCGTTACTCCTAAGCGCCCAAACCCGGCTCGCCGCCCAGGCTCCGCCCGCATCGTTCTCCACCGAGGTCAGCCGCACCGCCTCCGACAAGGTCACCGTCGACTTCGTTCACCATCCCATCCGTCACGCCAATTTCGAGGTTCTCCTCGTCGCCGCCAACGGTTCAATCGCCAGTCACACGCCGCTCCCGCCCCGCACCTACTTCGGCACCGTCCAGGGGCACCCCGGCGCCATCGCCTGCGGCTGGCTCCGGCCGGACGGCACACTCTTCGCCCGCGTCGCCTTCGAAGACGGCGTCGAATGGGTCAGCACCGGCGGAAACGCCAGCGTGCGGGGAAACACCACCTGGCAGCCCGATTGGCCAACCACCCTTGTTCCCGCCGGAGGCGCCGGCAACACCGTTCACGCCGTGGAAACCGGCGTGGATCTCACCAACCGCCAGCTCGTCGCCAGTGGCGGCACGCCGGATCTCGCCGTGGGCATGGCCGAATACGCCGTGATGTCCTCCAACTATGTTTTCCTTCGGGACGCCGCCATCCTCCACCGCGTCGGCCGCATCGTGATCCGCATGGCGGCATCCAACGACCCCTACGAAGCCCCGTCCTCGGTCACCACCAACACCCTCCTCGACGAGGTGAAAAACCAGTGGAACAACGCGCTTCCCGCCGGCAGCAACCACCGCGTCGCGCTCGTCGCCCGCACCAGCGTCAACGGCGGCCTCGCATGGGTCGGCGTCATCGGCGATTCCTCAAACCGATACTCATCTAACAACTCCGATTCCAACGGCGACTTCTCCGTCGTCTGGCGCCACGAGGTCGGGCACAACTGGGGATCGAGCCACTACGAGGGCGGTGGCCGCCCGGAAGGCCCGACCATCATGTCGGACAACAGCCTGCCGCGCTTCTCCAGCCCGGAACTGGCGAAAATCATCGCCCATCGCAACAGCCGCCTCGGTTTCCTCCAGGCCATCCCGTCGTATCCCTTCCCCCTGCCGCCGCGCGCCAACACGGAACGCGTGTGGTTCTCCGGAACGAACACCGCCATCGACGTGCTCGCCAATGACTCGGACTCGAACGGCGATGCCATCTCCATCCTCTCGTTCGATGCCACATGCAGCCGTGGCGGCGCCGTCACCCGCCTCGTCGGCGCGGGCCCCGGCGGACGCGATCTGCTCAACTACACCCCGCATCCGGAATTCCAGAACGGCACCGGGTTCTTCCGCTACCGCATCGCGGACGCCACCGGCCGCAGCGCCACCGGCTACGTCATGCTGCGCCCGTCCGCAGACAGCTTCGAGCCGCTCCACCACTGGGCTCTGGATGAAACCTCCGGTTCCACAGCATTCAACTCCAGCTCCGGCCCCGATGGCACACATGCCAACAGCCCGTCCGTCAACCAGCCCGGCGCAACACCCGTCACCGGTCGCGGCGTCACTTACAATGGCACCAACCAGAGCACCGGCATCCCCGCGCTCGGACTCACCGGAAACACCTACACCTTCACCGCCTGGATCCGCCGCAGTGGCAGCCAGGCCACCGATGCCCCGGTCTTCTACACCCGCAACAGCAACTCATCCGGCGCCTCCTACACCGGCCTCTATCTCAACTCCAACAACCTCCGCGTCCGCTGGAACGGCGCCCAGTTCACGCCCAGCCCCACCCTTTCCGTTCCCAACAACGCGTGGTGCCTCGCCGCCTTTTCCGTCTCCCCCACCCAGGTCGCCGTCCACCTCCGCACCGCTTCGGGCCTCACCACATCCACCCACAACACAACCATTTCATCCGCGACCTTCGCCAACCCCTTCCTCATCGCCCGCAGCCAGCCAACCAGCGGCTCCCCCCTCTATTTCGGAGGCACCATCGACGACGTCCGCATCTATCCGGGCGTCCTCAGCGCCACACAGATCAACGCGCTCTACACACAAGCCGCCTCGCCGCCCGACTTCGCCATCGTCAATCCCGAACCCGGACAATCCGTCAATCCGCAAGGCACCCGCTTCATCGCCGGTTCCACCCAGTCATCCGAACTCCTCCGCTCGGTCGAATTCCACGATCCCGCCAGCACTTACAGCTTCGGAACCGCCGCAACCGCACCCTTCGCCCTCACCGTCGATTCGCTGGATCCCGGTCCCGCCATCCTCGGCGCCCGCGCCTCCTACGGCGATTGGGGCTACCGCATCGAGGCCCCGCAGATCTCCTATCAGGTCCTCGAAACCTCACGCCCGGTGGTCACCCTCACGGCTTCCGGCCTGCCCTCGTTCGGCGGCTCCGGCACCCGCTTCGTCTTCCGCCGCGATTCGACCTCCGGCTCGCTCGAAGTGCCTTTCACCCTCTCCGGCACCGCCGTGCGGAACTCCGATTACACCATACCCGGAAACTCGATCGTTTTCCCCAACGGCCAAAGCCAGGTCACCCTGGATCTGACACCCGCCGCAGCCCCCTCCTCGCCCGGGGAAAAATCCGCCACGCTCTCCCTAACGGAAACCGCCGCCTTCGTCATCGAGTCGCCATCGTCCGCCACCGTCGTCTTCGCCGATTCCGTGCGCTCGGCCGCCAGCGGAAACTGGAACCTTGCCTCCGTTTGGAACAACTCCCAACCCGCCCCCGCCACCGGCACCCAGGGCACCGGCCCCGACTACATCGTCATGGGCGGCCACGTCGTCGGCTCACATGATCAGGCCAGCAACTCACAAGGCATGGTCGCCCGCTCGATCCGCGTTTCCAACAACGGCCGGCTCGAACTCTCCCGCCCTCACAACGGCACGCTCGTGAACGCCACCTACGACATTCCCCGCGTCACCCTCGATAGCGGCGGCACACTGCGCTTCACCGCATCCGTCGGCAGCTCGGGCCACAACATCGCCGCCCCCGTCGAGGCGCTTGGAAACGCCACCATCCAGCTCTCCGGCGGCTCCTACGACCAGTTCGCCGATCTAACAGGACCGGTCTCCGGCACCGGAAACCTCACCCTGCAATCGATCACCAATGCCGGAGCCGTCACCGCCAATATCCGCGCCTTCTCCATCCTCTCCGCCGGAAATCCCTACTCCGGAAACTGGAGCATCGAGCACACCCCCACCGGTGACGACTTCGGCGCCATCCGCGCCGCCGCCGTCAACGCTCTCGGCACCGGCGGCGTCACCGTCCTGCGCCGCTCCCAGCTCATCAACGCCCAATCCGGCGGACTCGATTCACTGAGCTTCATCACCCTCTCCGGCCAAACCTCATCGCTGCTCCTCAACCAGCCCACCCAGGCACCCAAAGCCGCGCTCACCCTCTCCTCATCCACCGCCGAAGTGGTGGTCGGAAACGCCACCTCCACCCTCGGATCGCTCGCCGGAACCAACGGCTCCATCCGCGGCGCCGCCAGCGGCTCCACCCTCGCCCTCCATCAAACCCAGAACGGCGCCTACGCCGGCGCCATCGGACAAAACCTCCGCCTCCGCAAACAAGGCCCCGCCCGCCTCGCCATCACCGGCACCATTCACACCGGCACCGCCGTCGAACTGCAAAACGGCCGCCTGTCCCCCGGCGCCTCCCCGCGCACCCTCGCATCCCTCGCCCAGAGCGGCGGCATTCTCGAACTCCCGGGCGCCGCCGCCTCGCCCGGCACCCCGCGACTCACCGTCACCGGCACCGCATCCTTCACCGGAGGAACCATCGAGATCGCATTCCCCACCACTCCCCAGACCGGCGTCACCTATCGGATCGTCGCCTACGGATCTCTAACAGGAGTTCCCGAGATCACCCTCACCCACCCCGGACCGCAGACGCTGCTGGCTGTCGTTGATCCGGGCACCGGCACCGACTCGACAGTCACCGCCATCTTCCGGGAACCCGTCCAGCTCACCGTGCTTTCCTCCGATCCCCTTCGCGGCGAAGCCGGCGGCGGTGGAATCTTTCCAACAAACACCGGTGCCCCCATCACCGCCACCGCCGCACCCGGCTGGCGCTTCATCAACTGGTCCGGCACCGGCATCGCCGATCCCTCCAGCCCGAGCACCACCGTGCTGATGGACGCGCCGAAAACCGTCACCGCCAACTTCGACCGCCCCCGTTCGATCTGGACCGAGCCCCTCACGGGAGGCTCCTGGTCGGACGCCGCCAACTGGAACGTCCCACCCGATTTCACCGCCGACGAATGGCTCGATTTCTCGACCCTCGACCTCACCGCCGCCAACACCAACACCCTTGATGGCCACCGCACCGCGGGCGGACTCCGCTTCGCCGACCTGCCGAACGCCTCACACGACTGGACCATCGCCCCGGGCAGCGGCGGAAACCTCACCCTCGCCACCACCACCGGCCTGCCACCGGAAACCGAGGTGCCCAATCGCTCCGCCACCATCTCGGCCGCACTTGCCGGCAATCAGGGACTCGCCAAAACGGGCAACGGAACCCTGGTCCTCAACCACCCGGCGAATACCCTCACCGGCCCCATTTCCGTGGAGTCGGGCATCCTCCAGATCCGCGACGGCGCCACCAACACCCCCACCGTCTTCGACTCGGCCGACGGACGCCCCCTCACCATCGGCGCCGGCGCCACCCTCGACCTGCCCCGCCTCCACGCCTTCACCGTGCAAACCGTCACATGGTCTCTGCCGCCGATCACGCTCGGCAACGGCGCGACCCTCCGCTTCCGCGCATCCACCGGCTCCAACACCCACCAACTCTCCTCTCCGCTCACCATTGCGGGAAATGTCACCCTCAACAACAACGGCGGGGCCTACGCCCAGGACATCGATCTAACAGGTTCGCTCGCGGGCAGCGGAGTGATCCAATACCTCGCCACCTCGGCTTCCGGCTCCTCCACCACCACCCGCACCCTGACGCTCTCGAACCCCGCCGCCACCTTCGCCGGTGACTGGCTCGTCGATTACACCGCCGCCACCAGCGACGACTTCGTCGCGCTCCGCCCGGCCGCCCCGGGCGCGCTCGGCACCGGTTCGGTCACCCTCGACCGCCGCGCCCGCCTCATCGCGGGAGCCGCAAACTCGCTCGACAGCCTCACCGGCATCACACTGCTCAAGCCGACCTCATTCGCGGACCTCCACCCGCACGGTTGGAACCAGCCGTCCGCCACCCTTGCCATCCAGGACGGCACGGTCGATGCCGGAAACTCCACGGTCACGGTCGGTTCCCTCTCTCAAAGCGGCGGCGTGCTCCGCATCTCCCTCGCCGGAGAAAATCCCGCGCCCGTCCAGGTCACCGGCAACGCCACCTTCACCGGCGGCGCCATCCAGCTCACCATCACCGGAGACCCATCCGGAAAAACCTTCGAGGCGCTCCGCTATCAGGGCACGCTGGCAGGCCTTCCGACCATCAGCTTCCCCGGATACTCCCGGGGCACTCCCAACATCAGCTTCGGCTCCGGCACCAATGACGTGATCACCGTGACCTTCCCCGCCGAAACCGCCGCAACCCTGGTTTGGCGTGGCGACAACGCGACCAACCCCAACCATTGGGACCTGACCACCACCGTAAACTGGACGAACGACGGCACGCCGGACACCTATCTGACAGGCGACAGCGTCGTCTTCAACGACGGCGCCGCAAGTTTCACCCCATCCCTCCAGGGCGCGATCCACGCCGCCACGGTCACATTCGACCACGGCGCGAACGATTACACGCTATCAGGCCCCGGATCGCTCGCCACCGCCAGTCTTGTGAAACAGGGCACCGGCACCACCACCATTTCCTCCGCCAACACCTTCACCGGCCCGGTCGCCATCCACGCCGGACGACTCCGCCTCGCCAATGCCGCGGCCCTTGGCGACAGCATCGATGGCGCGAAAACCGTCACCATCCGCCCCGGCGGCCAGCTCGATCTCAACGCCTTCAACAACACCGCTCCAAGCCGCAGCTACACGCTTCACCTGGCCGGTGACGGTCCGGACCCATCCGGCGCGCTCGTCAACACCGGCAGCGGCATATCATCCAACGCCGGCATCCTCCACCTCGCCCTCTCGGCCAACACCACCATCGGCGGCAGTGGCCGCTTCGACATCGGCTGGGTAAACGGCAACCCCGCCCAAGGCACGCTCACCGGCAACGGTCACGTCCTGACAAAAACCGGCGCCAACCAGATCATGCTTCGCGGCGACGCCTCCGCCACTCCCATCACCATCATCGTCGCACAGGGCGTCCTCGGCGCGGAAAACCACGACGCCTCGCTCGGTGGCGGCACCGGCCAGGTCACCGTGCGCGATGGCGCGGCGCTCGGTGTCTGGGGCGCGCGCACGCTCGCCACCCCCGTCACACTTGAGTCCGGAGCCACCCTGCGCGCACTCGGCGGAGGCGCGGCCACCTGGGCCGGCCCCGTCACCCTCGCGGGCAACGCCACCGTCGATCTCTCCGGCGAGGCAAAAACCATCTCCGGACCGGTTTCAGGAAACGGCTCGCTCACCAAATCCGGCTCCCACACCCTCACCCTCACCGCGCCCTTCTCCTATCCCGGAGACACCCGCATCGACCAGGGAGCCCTCGCCATCACCTCCGCCTCCCTCGCCGACACCGCCGATCTCCACATCGCCGCCTCCGCCACCATCCATCTCGATTTCACCGGGACCGATACCATCCGCAGCCTCATCATCGGAGCCACTCCGCAAGCTCCCGGCGTTTACGGCGCCATCGGCTCCGGCGCGGCAAACGAAACCGCTTCCATCACCGGCTCCGGCACCCTCACCGTCGCACCCGAACCTCGGGACGCCTACTCATCATGGGAAGACACCAACGGAATTCCCGGCTCCGGCCCGCTTGCCGATCCCGACAACGACGGCATCCCCAACGCCATCGAATTCGTCATCGGCGGCATCCCCGCCGGCCCCGGATCGGATTCCAGCCAATTCCTGCCCACCGCCTCCCGCGACGACACCCACCTGATTTTCGCCTTCCGCCGCAGTTCCGCCTCCGCCGCCTGTCAACCCACCGTCGAATACACATCCGATCTCACCCTCTGGAACACCGCCACCCCCGGCCATGACGGCGTCCTCATCGAGGAGCAACCGGACGCCCACGCCCCGGGCCTCGACCAAGTTATCATCAGAATCCCCCTCACCCTCGCCATCGACGGAAAACTCCTCGCCCGCCTAAGCATCCGGATCCCCCCATCCGATTGAGCCCGGATCGCATGTTTCGCGCGGCCTTGGGGCCGCCCGCGGTAACATTTAACCCATGAGCGAGATAGCCGGAATGGTGCGTAGATAAGGCTGATTCCGGGGAATCAGGGCGTGGGCAGGGAT
>CAZKQK010000087.1:0-23083 GCA_964554865.1 uncultured Luteolibacter sp.
GCGGCGCGGAGAACTTCTCCGCGAGGTCGAGGTTCGCCGCCTTTCCGCCGGCATCGAGGCCCTTGCCGAACGCCGGGGCGAACAGACCGTGGAGCTGGCGGCGGAACAGGATTGTCCTGGCATCGGCGATGCCCTCGGGCCCGATGCCCTGCTGGTTTTCCCAGGCGGCCAGCCAGCCGGGCTCGGACGGCTCGGCCGGACCGCCGAGCCACTCCTCCGTGGCGTCATAGCCGTGGGGAATCCCGTCGGTGAGGGTTGTGTGTTGCGACGAGCGTCCGAGGGTCACCCAATTCAGGGTGGCCGTAACGGCCGGGTCATCGCCGAACGAATGGACCGACGACGGATCGGCATGCGGGAGAACGACCTTGTATCCGGCGTCTTCCGGATCCCAGGAGTTCGGGGCGGACACCGAGACTTTGGACATGTCCGCCGGCGACCACTCGTTGCGCAGCGCCACCGCGACCCTGCCGCCGATCTGGTCGTCGCGGCCGGGAACCCCCGCGAAAAGGGCGACCTCCGGGTGAAACACGGTGTCCTTCTCCACCTTCAGAACGCGCAGGTCGTATTCCTCATAGTGGTGCGTGTCGGAATAGGCGGAAAACGAGACGTGCTCCCGCAACAGGGAACCCCACGCCCCGCCGGAATCCGCCTCCGCAACGCTCCAGGCGTCCATTCCGGGAACGACGGTTCCCGCATCCAGGGACGCGGGCTGCCAGTCCCCGACCTCCACCGATCCGCTCCCGTACCGCTCTTCCGGCGTGTAACCCCCGTCGCCGTCCGGCACCGGGATTTCCCACTTGTCAATCGCATGTGACCTGGTCCTTCGCTTGCCGGCGATCGGCCATGGCAGCACCGAAAGCCGCCTCACATCGCGGGCCAGGGCGGAGAGGACGGCGTGGAAGTTGTCCGCGCCGGCCCGGCCGTGGTCCGGAAAATCCCCCGGCAGGTAAGGCCGTATCACCCCGATCACACCGCTCCCGCCGAGATCCTCCCTGCGGAGGTTGACATACAGTCCCCGCAGCTCGCGGAACTCCGTGACCGCCTGGTTCAGGAGTCCCACCCTGGAATCGATCGACAGGGAATCGACCTGCCGGTCCGTGGGAAAACCGTCCCCGCCGAGGCCGTCCCACACGATGAGTTCCTGGTCCCTCACCGTCACCTGCCCGCCCGGCACGCCCTGCAAATGGTCGGACACCTGCGCGCCCTGCCCGACCGCCCGTTTCCTTTCCTGGATCGAAGCGAGCACATCGGCAAGGCTCTGGCCCCGGCAGGGAACCGCCGCCAGCAAAACCGCGAGAGTGGCAAATGGAAGGAGTTTCATCCCGGATCGTCCCGTTTCCGTTTCAGTTCCCGGGCACCACGCCCAGCCCGACCGCCGGATGGTCCCTCAGGTGCGGTTCGCGCCCGAAAAGCTGTTCGTTGGCGAGCAGCAGTCCGTCACCCTCGGCATCGTGATTTGGGCTGGCGCTGAAGGCGTCCAGACCGTTGGCCAGCTCGAAGATGTTGGACAGCCCGTCGCCGTCGAAGTCCGCGTCCATCGCGTCATCCAGGCTGTCGATTCCCGGGAAATCGGCGTGATGGAGGCGGAGGAAGAACCTGCCGGAGTCACTCTCCACACCGCGGCTGTGCGGCCCCTCGCCGAAGTCGATGAACGGCGCGTAATGCCACGTCGCCAGGTCCAGGGAAAATTGCATGAAATAGGTCCGGCCGGCCACCCCGTCCCAATCCGCGGCGAAGGTTCCCTCCGGCCCCGGCGCAAACCCCAGCCGCGGCTGCGGGGCGGGATCGCCGCCAACCGGAACGCCCAGCGCGACAAACGCCGCCAGCAGCGGCGCGGGCGGGAACGGCCTTCTCACGGCCGCCCCCCTTCCGTCCGGCTTCTCATGGCGATCCCCGTCTCCCGGTGATTGGCCGCCATTTCCGCAAGCCGCTCCCTCACCTGCGTGCCCTCGATCCGGAAAACGGGCTTCTCCACGGGTTTCGGCGGCGCGGCCGGCGCGCCGTCCGGAATTGGCAACGGAATGGACGCTTCCGTGGCGGCGGGGGCGGTACGGATCGGGGGGCTGCCGCTTTCCCGCGCATGTTGCGTGGAAATCGCGATTCCGAGCGCGAGCAGTATCTGATATGCTCTCATTGCCCGGCCTTTCTGAGCCAGGAGCCTCGATCGGCGCAAGTCCGAATTCAAAAAAAAGCGACAATTGGTCCGCTCTCAAGAATGCGGCAAACGGTTCAGGGTGACTGTTTGCAATCACCACGCCGAATCACACTGGGCCGAAACGTTGTCCGCTTGTGCGGACTGCGCGGGTTGACGCAGGAGGGGCTTGCCGAGTTGGTGGACGTGGACCGCCGCCACATCCAGCGGATCGAGGCTGGAACGGCGAATCCGGGAATCGATGTCTTGCACAAACTGAAGCAGGCGCTGGCGGCGAGATGGACGCAACTGTTGGATTGAGATGATGAACGGCGATTGTCCCTCATGCGACTTCATGGGAATCGCACGAGCGCCTGACAGGGCATCCGGTGCCCGCTCCGGATAACCGCGAACGGTGGTTCGAACAACGAAACCGGTGAAAATCCCCGATATGAGAAGATGCCGGAGTCTTTCCGGTTGATCCTGAAAAGCGCGCGGATTCGGTTTCATGCCCCGTGCGATTTCGCCTCTTTCGGGTTTTCCGTTGTTTCCAATATCGGAATTCGGACTGAAGCGGCTCAATCCGCCTGGAAGTTCCGGCGGATGACGTGGAGGCGGAAGAACAGGCGCGGGGATTCGGACTCCGGTATGCCGATGCGCATCCAGCCGTCCTGCAAACCTGTGGGCGGATTGTGGCGGGAGTTGAACAGGATGGCGGGGTCCGACCAATCGCCGAGGTCCTCGCTGGATTCCACCAGGCAATCGATGTCATCGCGGCCGGGATCGAAGGGGAAGCGGAACTCCCTCGTCCCGGCATTGAGGGTGAGCTGCGGAAGCTTGCCGGCGGGGTTTTCGCTGCCGGTGATGCCGAGGGCGTAGCGCAGGAGATTGGAAACGCCGTCTCCCTGGGGATTGGCCGAAGCGCCGATGATCCCGGGATCGCTGATGTCCGGGTAAACGGCTTGCTGCCAGCGGCGGAAAGATGCGGGGGCCGCGCCGAGACGGACCTCGACAATGCGACCCTGCACCGGACCGCTGCCGAAGTTCGCGGTTTCCGGAACGGTGAGCACCTGCGCGTCGGTGGCGGGGATCCAGGCGCCTCCATCCGGAACAAGAACCTCGCAGTCCGCCGCGTGGATGGCTGCGGCGAGATCGACCTCCCATGGCGCGAAAATCAGGCCCCGGTAACCGGTTCCTCCGGTGTTGGCGAGGTGGATGCGGCAGGATGCCGGCGGCGTGGCGATGCCGCCGACGGCGAGCAAGCCGTTGCCATCGGTGGCGGGGAGCGCATAATCCGGCGATCCCGCCTGGCCGAGTGTCACGGTGACGCCGCTGCCGCTCAAGGTGGGGGCGCTGATGATCTTCCGCCCGGGGTTGATGAAACCGCCACCGGACACGGGGCCGACGCCGCCATGACCTGTCAGGGTTGCCGATGGCCCGAGGGTGACGGGCGAACCGAGCGAGCCGGTGATTTGCAGGCTGCCGGTGTTCACGTGGACCGGGGCGGTGAAGCCGGGGTTTTCGGCGCTCAGATGAAGCGTTCCGCCGCCGGATTTGGAAAACGGGAACTCCACCGGTGTGAGCGGCGCTGAAAGCTCAAGACGGTTGAGCGAGCCGTCCACATGAATGGCGGCGGCCGCGGCGAGCGTCACGGCGGTGGGGATGACCGCGTGGTTCTCGCCATTTCCCGGCACATATCTCAACGCGCCGAGTTTTCCCTGTCCCGAGTCATCAGGGACGGCGGCACTGCGGCCCTGTCCGGCGAGAATCAGCGGGGTGGTGAATCCGTAAACGCGGGGTGTGCCGGGCGAACTGCCGGATACCAGGCGGAGCTGTCCGCCGGGGCTCACCGAGATGCCGGCCGCGGACGCCGGGGTGGAGGGTTCGGTGAGTTGCAATACCCCTTCCTCGACGGCGAGCGGGCCGGAGAAGTTTTTGTTTTCGCCGGTGAGTGAGGCGATGCCGTGACCGGTTTTGCGCAGCCCGCCGGGGCCGCTCCAGGTCTCGCGCAAGCGCAAGGCGCCGTGCTCCGCGTTGCCTTCCAGATGGTTCACTTGCAATTCGAGGTTGCTGGCGAGAGTGGTGCCGGCGGCCACCTCGAATTCGACATAACCGCTGCCGTTGCCATCCACCTTGAACAGGGCATCCTGAATGCCATTGTCGATGGTGAGCGTGTTGCCGGTGGCCTGATCGCGGACGCGGTTTCGCCAGAGGTTGTCGGTTTCATCGAAGCGGATGGAACCGACGGTGACCGGAGCGCGGAGGTTGATGTTGCGATCGGCGGTCAGCGGGGCGTTGATCGCCGCGCGTTTGGCGGGGCCGTCAGGCCATGGGGAAGGGGACCAGTTCGCATTGAGTGTCCAGTCGCCGCTGCCGGCGGGGAGAAACAGGGATTCGGGCATCAGCGTGAAGAAATCCGCCTCGTTGAGCGCGCTCCACACTCCGCCGTCGAGCACCCGGGCCTTGAGTGTCTGCTGTCCGGAGATGGTGACCGGCCCGGTGTATTGGATGGCTCCGGGCGATACGGCGGAGGTGATTTCCTGCCGCGGATCGGATCCATCCAAGGTGTAGTGGATCGTGCCCCCGGGCGCGGTGATGGTGATGGTCTGGCTGCCGGGAAGCTGCCCGCCGTGCTGGCTGAACGAGGGTGCGGCGACGTTCGGATAAAGCGAGGCCGCCTGGAACTGTGCGAGCACGTTGGCGGTGCGCACCGGGAAATAGGTGTTGAGCAGGCGGTCCCGCTCGGCGAGCCAGTGCGGATCAACCGCATAAACCGGCGAGGGGCCGTTGCGGTCGTGGATCTGATTGCGGTAAGCGCCCCAGCGCGCGTGTTCGGCGAAGACGCCGGCTTGCACCTTGTCGGCGCGCGCCGAGTATCGGGCGCCGGCGGCACCCGGTGTGAGCGCTCCGCCATTGAAGAAGTGCCGGTGGACACGGTCGGCGAAGTGCAGCCGGAACTCGGCGTTCTGGCGCAAGGCCGCGTAGAACTCCGCGGGGTTGTTGCTGCCGGTGAGGTTGACGATGTTCTGCGCGGTTCCTTCCAGCGAGCGCTCCGCGTCCCAGGCGAAGAAGCGGTATCCGGCTCCGGGCTCCCGTTTGCGGGCCGCGTTCCAATTGTTGTGAGGCCAATCGGTGTTGCCGCCGTAGATGTTGAGGATCATGTAGTCGGCGAACTGGGTGACATCGAGGTATTGGCGGATGGCGTCGTATTGGGCGGGAGTTGACAGGCCGGCCTGGGTGATGGCGCGCATGGCGTTCCAGGCGATGTTGTTGCCATCCCGCACGCCGCGGTGGGTCATCGCATCGTAGTCTTCCCTGGCGCCGCCGAAGTAGGACGCGCTGAACGCGGCATCCGCGCGCTCGGCGGCATTGTAAAGCCCCCAGTAGCGGCCGTTGATGTAGAGGTGGACGTGGTTTCCATGCGATCCGTGGCCGCTCATGGCGATCTGGCTGTCGCGCATCCATTGGTCGCGGACCATGGAGCCGCGGAGGCGTTGCGGGGCGTCCCAGTGGAGCCATGAGTTGTTGTAATCCGAGCGGAGGATCAGCGAGTTGAAATCCGCGAGGACGGTCCCACCATCGGCGAGAACCGGAACGCGCAGCCGCCCGTCGCCATAGATGCCCTTGAAGAGCAGCCGCATGGATTTTTTCGGCGTATTGTTGGGTTCGCGGCTGGCCCCGCCCTGAATTCGCAGGCCCGCGTCGATCTGCGTGTCGTATCCGCCATCCGGCGTGATCCACTCGGCGGAGACGATTTTTTCCAAGCCGCGCGAGAGAGGGTTGGCGTAAAGGCCGGTGCTGCCGAACATGTCCCCGACGGGAATGGAAATGGAAAGCGTGGGGAAATTTTCAAGTGCCGCCATCATGTTCTCGGCGTATCCCGGTTGCGCGGCGATGCCGGAATCGATGGAGTAGCTCACATGCGTGAATCCGCCCCATGTGGCCGGATAGCCGGCGGGTGCGGTGGTCTGGGCGATGACGTCATCGAGGAAGATATAGGAATGGGTGGAGATGGCGCGGGTGGGCAGGGTGCCGGTTTTGAATGCCGCGGCGCGGACGACTCCCGTTTGTGAAACCGCGAACGGCGCGGTGTAGATGCCCCCGTTGGATGGCGAGGGCTCGCTGCCATCGGTGGTGTAGCGGATGGTGGCCGCCGGATCGGGGTGGCTGATGGCGAGCTGGAAATCCGACTGCTTGAAGCCGCGCGGCTCGGAGAAGGCGGGCTTGGCCAGCGGCGCGTCATAGGCGCTTGTCGAATTCGCCGCACCGGGTGTCGGAGTGGCGAACCAGCGGAACAGATTCCCGTTTTCCGGACTGCGTCCGTAACTGGCATCCTGGGGTACCGCCACGGCATTGACCAGATCCCCGGTGGTGCCGTCGGGTCGCGTGAGGACGAGGTTTTCTCCGGCGGCATCAATGCTGAAACTGGTGTGAAGCTGCGGCCCGTTGGCACCGCTGGCGCCCGGCAGCGCGTAGCGTGTGCCGAGATGGCCGTCGAGGAAGGCCCGCTCGCTGGTGTTGAGCGCGCGGTCGAAAAGCAGAATTTCGGCGATGTCACCGTTGAGGTTTCGCGAGGGGTTGGATGCGCCGATCGCCATGAAATCCTTATCGGCGATGAACGCGTCGCCGGGATTCTGGGTGCGGAAGCCGATTTCCGCTCCGTCCTTGTAAAGCCGCGCAAACGGCAAGTCCCCGGTGGCCATGGTGCCGGTCAGCACGGTCCACTCATCGGCGACCACGGTGGAGGCCACGTTCACGCTGTCCATCTGCGCGATCCGCAGGCGGAGCGCGCCGCCGGAGTTGACCTCGAAATGGGTGTTCGGAAAAGAGGTGCCCGAGTTCCAAAGCCCGAAGAGACCGGAGGGAACCCCGCCGCCGGCCCACTTGGCGACCATGTAGATCGTCATGTTGTTGAGACGCTCCATGCCGTTGAATGACTTGACCGGCAGACGGAACTCCTGGCTCGACGTGCGGGTGAACTGAAAGGCGGGTTTGCCGTTGATGCGATTGGTGCGGAAAACCGGCCGGGTGGGGGCGGACGGAGCCGCGGCATGGTTTTCCATGCCGCTGAGATCCGTCCATGTGTCGGCGGACTGGCCATCGGTGTATGGCTCGCCTTCCGCCTTGAGCCACAGAACCAGCCCGGGAACATCCGCGGGCGTCGTGTAGGCCGGTGTCTCTCCCGAAGTGTCGCGGTTTTTCCCCGAGCACCAGACGATCAGCCGTTGCCCGGGGTCGAGGCCGACCTCGGGCAGGACCCATTTGAACGGATTGTCCGTGCGATCCGAAAGGCCCCAGCCGGCGAGTTCGACGCGAGTTGCGCCGCGGTTGAGGAGTTCGATCCAATCCGACGCGTCACCATCCTCATCGAGCAATGTGGAGTTGTTGGAAGACTGGAATTCGTTGATGACGACGTCACCATGGCAAAGGCCGCCCGCCACGAGGGCGAGCAGCGCAAATGAATGAAATTGGGGTGGCATTATCTGGATTTCTCCCAAAGTGCCGCAGGAAACGGTGCCGGTCAAGCCGCCCGTCCCGCTTGCGTCCGGCCCCATCGGGGTCGTATTGGCTCTCCCGGATGCCTCAAATCGCCTGTAATTCGGGCGTTTTCCGATACGTTGCCTCCGCGACCACATCGATCAGGCGGTTCGCCCGATGGCCCTTTCCGTTTCCACCGTGACGATTGGCAATCCAGATGCCACGGTGTCCCGCGCAAACCCAGCACCTCACCCGGTGACAGCGGCAGGAGCAGGGATGTGATTCGCTTCATCCCGGATTCCGAAGTTGCATCCGCAGGACATGCCAAAGAACCACTGAGTCACTGAGAATTTCCGACCGACACCATTTGGTGTGTTCGTGTTCACCCTCCGGATTTCGGTTCCCTCAGTGGTGCTCAATCGCCGAATCGGAAATAAAGATCCCCGCGGCAAGCCGCGGGGTATTCGGAATTCTTCTTTCCTCTCATGCGCCGCAAGCGGCGGGGAATCAGACCCTCCTGAGATTGAACTTTGGATTTCGGGTTCAGTTTAGCCCGCAGAGGCTTCGAGTTCGGGAGTTGGAGCGCTTTGGCGCCAATACATGCACTCCTCGATGGCGTGAATGAGGCGGTCGATGTCTTCGGGGAAAACGTGACCTATGGTGCCGATGCGGAAGCTGTCGATGCCGGTGACCTTGCCAGGATAGATGACAAAACCGCGGGCTTTTAGCAGATCGTAGAACTTCTTGAAATCATAATCCGGCGATTCGGGATCATGGAAACCGGTGATGATGGGGCTGTGGAGTTCGTGCGGAAGAATGCAGCGGAACCCGAGGTTTTCGATGCCTTTGACGAGGCGGCGCTGGTTTTCGGAATAGCGGGCGAAGCGGGCCTCCACGCCGCCTTCCTCCTCAAGTTCCTTCATGGCCTGGGCGAAGGCGCGGACGACGTGGGTGGGCGAAGTGAAACGCCACTTGCCATTTCCCTTCTCCATGCCCTGCCATTGCCCGTAGGCATCGAGCGAGACCGACCGCGCGTTGCCTTCGCATTTTTCCAGTTCGGAAATGCGGGCGATGATGAAGCCGAAACCGGGAACACCCTGGATGCACTTGTTTGCCGAGGAAACGAGGAAGTCGATGCCAAGTTCCGCCACGTCGAGAGGAATGCCGCCAAAGGCGCTCATGGAATCGACGAGGAGGATCCGGCCGTGGCCCTTGGCGATGCGGGCGATTTCCTCCAGCGGGTTGAGCATGCCGGTGGTCGTTTCGTTGTGAACGACGACGACGTGAGTGATCTCCGGATCGTCGCTGAGTTCCTCGTCGAGCCGGTTCAGGTCCGGCGGCTCGAGTTCGCCGGAATCGTGGATGACCGTATCGATACCGAGCGTGACGGAGATGCGGCCGAGGCGGTTGCCATATTCGCCGTTGGCAAGGACCAGCAGTTTTCCGCCGCGCGGGACGGCGGTGCCGATCATGGCTTCCACGGAGAAGGTGCCGCTGCCCTGCATGAGCACGGCGGTGTGGTCCTGCGGGCGCGTGGCGCTGGCGAGCCTGACCAAACCTTCGCGGATGGGAGTGACGACGCCGAGGTTGTAATCGTCATCCCAGGTGCACCAGTCGCGCAGCATGGCCTCGCGGACGGCGGGAGAGGTGGAAAGGGGTCCGGGTGTGAGGAGGATGTAGGGATTTTCCAGGTTCATCGGCTTTTTCTGTCAAATCACCAGGGCAGGGAGAAGGTTTTGACGTGGGAAAAGAATTTCATCGCCTCGGTGACGCCCTCCTTGATGCCGAGACCGGAATCGCGGACGCCGCCGAAGGGGGTGTGCTCGAGGCGGTAGCCGGGAACTTCGTTGATGTTGGTGGTGCCGGTTTTCAGTTCCTTGGCGGCCTTCATGGCGGCGGCGAGGTCGTTGGTGACCACGGCGCTGCTCAGGCCGAACCGGCCGGAGTTGTAATATCGGATGGCGTCGTCGAGATCCTTCACGGTGATGATAGGCGCGAGCGGTCCGAAGCTTTCCTCGGCGACCACTTCCGCCTCGCGCGGGACATGGGTGAGGATGGTCGGTTCGAGCAGGGCTCCCTTGCGGCCGCCGCCTAACAGAACCCGGGCGCCCATCGCGACGGCATCGGTGACGCGGCGTTCGAGGAGTTTCGCGGAGTCTTCGGTGATGACGGTGCCGACGACGGTGTCGTCGCTTTCCGGATCGCCGGAGATGTAGGTTTTGGCCAGTTCCGCGAACTTTTGAGTGAACGCCTCCCGGATTTCCGGAACGACGAGGATGCGTTTCACGGCGGTGCAGCGCTGGCCGGAGTTGCGGAACGAGCCCTCGCAGGCGAGTTTGGCGGCGAGATCGAGATCGGCATCGGCAAGCACGACGAGCGGCGAGTTTCCGCCGAGTTCGAGGCAGAGTTTCTTGTAACCCGCGCGTTTGGCGATGGCCTTGCCGATTTCCACGGAACCGGTGAAGGTCACGACCTCGGTGCGCGGGTCTTCGATCATCGGGTTGATGACCTCATCGAGCGAACCGAGGAACAACGAGAGCATCCAGCCGGGAAGACCGGATTCGTAGAGGAGGGCGGCGAACCTGAGGGCTGTTAGAGGTGTGCGTTCGGAGGGTTTCAGAATCACCGGCGCGCCCGCGGCGATGGCCGGGGCGAGTTTGTGGGCGATTTGATTGAGAGGATGATTGAAGGGCGTGATGGCCGCGATGAGGCTGACCGGATAGCGGGTGGTGAAGATGCGGCGTGCCTTGCCCATGGGGCTGATGTCGCAGGAAAAGACCTGGCCGTCATCGCGCAGGGCTTCCATGGCGGCGAATTCGAGCACGTCCGATGTGCGGCCCGTTTCGTAGCGGGATTCCTTCATGCACAGGCCGGTCTCGCGGGTGATGAGGCGGGCGAATTCCTCTCTTCGATCCGCCAGTGATGCCGCCGCCTTGCGCAGGATGGTGGCGCGTTCGTGGCGGCTGAGGGTTTCGTTCGACGGGGCGAGTGCGGCGGCGATGGCGGCTTCGAGTTGCTCCCTGCCGACGAGCGTGGCGGTGCCGGTGAGGGTGCCGTCGTAGGGGTAGCGGACTTCGATGGCATTGCCGGTTTCGACGGCTTTGCCGGCGATGTAGGCGGGGAGATGAACGGGTGACCAGGACATGGGAATCAGGCGTTGCAGGCGAAGTGGAAGACGTCGAAGTTGCGCGGATCGCCTTCGGCGAGGCGCTGGAGTTCCGGGGTGAGCGGTTTGGAAAGGATGAGCGGCACCATTTCCTCGTAGCGGCCGCCATGGGAGCGGAGTCCGCCCGTGAGCACGCTGAGATCGTGGTGTTCGGGCGATTTGCCGACCACCACATCGCGCCCCGATAGAACGACGAGGTCGCCGATGCGGTCGGGAGCGAGTTCGAGTTTGTCCACCGCCTGTTCGCGGGTGAGAACCTCGGTGATGCCATCGAGGCCGAAGAGATACTCGGCGACTTGCGGGCGGATGGAGGTGTCTTCCAAGTGGACCATCACGAGCGAGCCGAGGGCGCCGTGGTGGACGACGTAGGGATCCGTGATCGGGCAGATGACACGGAGCCTGGCGCCGAATTTTCCGTGAAGCAGTGATTCCACGAGGATGACCTTCGGGTTTCCGTTGGAATCGTTCTTCGCATTCATGCCGTGGTCGGCGGTGAGTGCCACGGTGCATCCGGCATCGAGCAGGCGGCCGATGGCGGCATCGATTTTCTCGTGGAAATCGAGAATCTCGGATGCTTCCGGCGCGAACTTGTGCTGCATGAAGTCGGTGGTGGAAAGATAGAGGAAATCCGCGACTCCCTGTTCGGCGAGGGCGGCGCCGGCTTCGAGCACATAGATCGAGGCGTCGCCGGAATAGATTTCGGGGCGGGGTTTGCCGATGATTGCGGTGGCGTTGTCGATGCCATGGGTTTCCTTTTTCGCTTCATCGACCTTCTCCGAGGAAAACACAATGCCGCCGCGTTCGACCACGCCATCGCCGAGGACGGTGCGGAGTTTCTCCTTGGCGGTGATGAAGGCGACCTTGCGTCCGGCATCGGCGGCGGCGGTGAGGATGGTGCCGCAGCGGCGGAACCCGGGGCCGTTCATCATGACTTCCTCCCCGTTCTCGGGATTGAGGAAGAAGTTTCCGCAGATGCCGTGGATCTTCGGCGGCACGCCGGTGACGATGCAGGTGTTATTGACGTTGGTGAACGAGGGAAGCGCGCCGCGGACCATGCCGCGCCAGCCATCGCGGGCCATGGCGGCGAGACGGGGCATTTTCCCGCGGGCGATGGCGGTGCTGAGGTATTCGTCCGCGCAGCCATCGAAGCAGATCACGGCGATGGGGCTTGAGGGCAATGGATAAGTGCGTTGGTTGACGGTAAAGCTCATGGGGCGTGTCACTCGGAGAGAGAAAGTTGGTTCAGAAGAAACCTTTCTGCAAGACCAAATGCCAAGGTCATGCCGGATCCGCCGGCACCGGTGGCGATATGGACTCCCGGCAGCGGTTCGGCACGGAAGATCGGACCTTGCGGGTTCTTGGCATAAATCCCGTGCCAGCGCTCGGCGATGGTCCAGTCCGGAAAATCAAACAGACGCCGGAGTTCACGGAGGATCAGTTCATCGATCTCCGCCTTGTCGAAAATCTCGATGTCCGCTCCGTATTCGTGGGAGTCGCCGAGAACGATGCCCCCATGGCGGTCCTGCGAGGCCATGACGTGGATGCCATGGCGGTCCAGTTCGGGCGTTTCGCGCGCGACCCGTTGTTTCACCGCGCGGAGTGAGGGACAGATCGCGAAGGAATCGTAGTGGCGCAGGGTAAGGCCGCTGGAAAACACAGGTCCCAGTTTCCATCCGCCAGGTTGCGGGACGGTTCGCAGCATCTGCAACTTGCAAAGCCTCAGGGGCGAGGCGGCGAGGGTTTCAGGAAACAAGGTCTCGAAGTCGTGGCCGGAACAAATGACGATCCGATCGAAGGAATGCCGGGTTCCGGACGCCGTGCGCAGGCTGCCGCCGAACACCTCGGTGATGGCGGTGTTCCACTCGAAACGAACGCCGTGGTTTTCCGATAGATAGACCGGCAGCATCGACATTGCCTCACGGGGATCGAGATTGCATTCGGTGGGGCTGAACAGGACCGCCTTGGCCACGCCCGTGCGGATGCCGGAGCAGCGTTGTTCCGCCACTCCGCGGGTCCATAGCTCGCACCGGTATCCGAGGTCCGGCGCGAGTTTTGAAAACTCCTCCAGCACCGCGGCTTCGTCGTCGCGATCCACGACACAGGCGGAACCGCAGGGCCGGGCGGAGGTTTTCATGGCTGCGGAAAACTCCCGCCACATTTCACCGCTGCGGAGCGCGGTGGGATAGACATCCGGAGTCTGGCCGATGGGCCAGAACATGCCGAAGTTCCTCACCGACGCGCCACGGGCCTTGTCGGCGCGTTCGAAGACCGTCACGCGGTCGCCCGAGCGGGCGGCGGCCCAGGCGTGGGCGAGGCCGACGATGCCACCGCCGATGATCGCGGTGTGAAGTTTGTCAGATTTCACGGTTCCGGCGTGGAGGGCTTTTCCGCATGGGCGGATGGCGGATCCTTGGTGAGCTTGACATGATCAAACAGCCGGCCGTCGATATCGTATGCCTGGATTTCGAATTGTCCGCGATTGACGGCGACGAGACAGAAGTGGTGGCCCCGTCTGATGGCGCGCTGAAAACCGGGGCGAAACGGACCATGGCGCTCGAGGGGGCCTCCCGAGCCGCCGGTGATCATGTAGGTTGTGCCATCCTTTTCGACGGTCTGACCGTTGCGGATCTGCCAGGTGCGTTCGTAGCTGTGGATGTGGCCGGACCAGACGACATCGACCTTGTGCCGGTCATAGAGTTCGACGAGGGGTTTGGATTTCTCATCGCCGAGAGTGGCCTCGCGGATTGGGCGTTTCCAGTCGTTGCCATAGTCATCGTCCGAGGAAAACGGCGGTTGGTGGTGGACGCAGACTTTCCATGTGGCGGTGGACGCGGCGAGTTCACGGTCCAGCCATTGGTATTGCTCGGTGCCGGGGCTGACATCGCGATTGGTATCCAGCATGAAGAACCGGGTGTTGCCGAAGGTGAAGGCGTAGAAATACTTCGGGTCCGGCAGGGTCATGTATTCATAGTAGTGGCGGGAATCGAGATCGTGATTGCCGAGAACGGGATAAAAGGGAACCCGCTCGATCAGGGGCTTGAGGGGTTTGAAAAACTCGTCGGTCCACTGGGATTTGATGTTGCCGTTGTCCACGAGGTCGCCGGCGATGACGGTGAAGTTCGGGCGGAATTCCCAAGCGGCGTTGGCGATGGACTCGGGAACGGCGCCGCCGCGCTGGACATCGGCGAGCACGACAAAGGCAAAGGGAGTGTCGGGATTGTTCGCGGTTTGCAAGGTGGAGACCGGAGTCTCGATGAGGGTGCCTTGATGGACGGGCAGAACCTTTTCGCCGGTGGCGGTGGAGAGGGTCTGATAGTAATAGAGCATCTCCGGTTCCAGTCCGGTGAGTTTGATCTCGTGATGGGTGCGGGGCTCGGATTCCTCGACCAGGATGTCCGTCTGGTGGCTGATGCCCCAACGCACCTGGCCTATGCAAGGGAAGTTGGTCTCCCATCGGATTGTCGCTTCGGTTTGGGTGATCCATTGCAGATAGGGTTTCACGATCAGCTCCGGAGTGACCGGCGGTGGCGGATCGGCGGGCGTGCGCCGGAGTTCCTCGCCATGTTCGAGATCGTGTTTCACCCAGTCGGCCGTGGCGCAGATGTCATAGAGTCGGAAGCTGACAATGCGTCCGTCATGGGGGAAGTTCTCATCCCTGTCCCGATATCCGCCGATGACGATGCGGCGTTCGTCCGGCCAGAGGATTTCACCGGACTGTTCGTCGGAGGTGGCGACCTCCTCGCCGTCCATGTAGAGTGTGAGTGTGGTCCCGTCGTAGGTGGCGACGACCTGGTGGATCTGGCCCGGGATCCACGGTTTTGACCCGCGGAGAATGGTCATTTTCCCGTCGCCGTCATCGGCTCCCTTGGTGGCGAGCGAAACGGTGGGCCGCGATTCATCATAACCGAGCGCGATGCCGCTTTCCTCGCCGCCATTGTCTTCGAGTGATGAAAACACCGCGCCGTATCTTTTCGGGTGGTCGATGGAAAACCACGCGGCCATCGTGAATTCATGAACCGGCAGGCACTTGGCGATTTGTTCCGGGGTGGCTTCGGCGAGGTGTCCGTCAGGGAGCGCGGTGAAACGAAGCCCGGGGGGGCCGGCGGGGGATTCCAAGGGCTCGCCGCCCAGCCTGAGGGTGGGGCCGAAGCGCGGTTTGAGGGTTCCGTCCGCAATCGACTCCATGTTGAAATCATACGACAGGAGCGGCTCCGGTCCGCCGGGATGGGCCGAGACAAAGGGAATCAAGGAGGCGAACGAGGCGAGGAAACGAAACATCACGGGCCAAGCTAACGGAACGGGTGCGCTGCCGTCGATTGAAGAAACGCAAAACTGATTGACATTATTGCAAGCGCTCCGGCGGACACGAGGCTTCAGGCCGGGTGACTCGCATGAAATACCACGCGCCGGCGGCGGCGAGAAAGAATCCACCGATGCCGAACAGGAGGGAAAACTGACTGAAGAAGGACAGGTGGGAGTCCTGCGGGGTGCCGAGATCCTTGTAGATCTGGATGAGCACCGCGCCGGTGTAACCGACGGAGTCCGCGAGCTGGATACCGAAGACCGCGGTGCCCATGCTGCCGGTGGCGGCCATCAGTCGCTCGAAAAGCACCGCGTTGATCGGCGAGAAGGCGAGGTAGGTGCCGAGTCCGGTGGCGACCATCCAGAACAGTCCGCCGATCATCTGTTGTTTGAGGGCGATGGTGGAGCCGACCAGCACCAGCATGCCGAGCATCATGAAGACATAGGTCAGCAACAGGGCGAGGCGGTTGTTCCTCAGCGTGTTGAGCAGGGCGAGCGTGGCCAGCGAGGCCACGGCCACCGGAATGTCCGCGCGGGAGAAGAGACCGCTCTGCTCCGCTCCGTATCCGAGATCGCGGAAGATTTCCACGCCGTAGTTGTCCCTGAAGTCGCGGTAAGCTGTTAGAAAAAAGTAGAACACCAGCAGAAACAGCATGCCCGGAGCGTAGCGGCGCAGGAAGGCGTGGCGGGCGGTCTTGTCCATCGCGGCGCGGGGTTTTCGCGCGGCGCGGTCGAGCGCGTCGGGCTGGGGCAGGGAGGCAAGCAGGTGGACCGAGAAGGCGAACAAGGGCAGGAAGAGGGCGCCGCTGAGGGCGGGCATCCATGTTTCGCTGACTCCCCAGATGTCCATCAGCCAGCGGCCGACATCCTTGACGGCGGCGCTGGCAACGATGAACGAGCCGCACAGGGCGGCCATCACGAAGTCCGAGCAGCGCCTGCCCTCAAGATACGCGACCACCAGACCCCAGACCATGCCGAGCGGCAATCCGTTGAGAAACATGGCGGCCGCTTTCCACGATCCCGGAAGCACCGCAAAGAGCAGCAGGGAGAACTGCGCGGCGAGCACCAGACCCACCAGGGTGGTGCCGCGGCGGGAGCCGGTCGTTTCCGAACACACCTTCACGCCGATGTATTTCGAAACCATGTAGCCGATGACCTGGCTGAGCACGAAGGCCGTTTTGAGCGACAGCTCGCTGCCGAGAAACCGCTGCCCCTCGAAGGCCGCGGCGGTGAACGGCCTGCGGAAGGCGTACATGGAGAAATAGCAGGAAAACGCGGCGACCGCGGCAAACAG
This sequence comes from uncultured Luteolibacter sp., assembly GCA_964554865.1. Classification (GTDB taxonomy): domain Bacteria; phylum Verrucomicrobiota; class Verrucomicrobiia; order Verrucomicrobiales; family Akkermansiaceae; genus Luteolibacter. Next base: position 16,372 of record CAZKQK010000087.1, read on the forward strand.
CGCGAAGCCCGGTGCGGGCAGACGAGCCAGCAGGCTGGTCAGCGGACGGACTGGAGCGGATGGGGAATCGGGCCTCACGCCTTCCAAATGACCGCAACCGCCTCCGAATGTCGATTGCGGCTTCGCGATCTTTGCGGCCGAATGCAAACGGCCGGTGACGGAAATGTCACCCGTGAGGTTGATTTGGCGGAGCCCATTTTTTCATCGTGCCCCCCCCAGGTGGGCGAATCGCGTTGGGCCCGCCGCATTCCCGGGTTGGCATTCGTTGGTCCCGGGTGTTAGGAAACACGGCGTGTTCGGTTTCATCGCCGCTCCCTGTCCGCGATGCTCCGGCGGGTCGTTTCCCGCCTGGCGAGGGGTTTTCTGCGGCTTGTCGCGCTGTCTTGCCAGGGAATACGGGCAGGCGGCGCGCATGTTGGTGAACCGGGACGCGGCATTCATCGGATTATTGGGAATCTCCCTGGATCCCGGGGAGGTCCGGTGGAGGGAGGAAACCTGCTGCAATCCGCTGGCGCGTCCGTTTCCTGTGGCGGACGATCATCCCGCGGTGGTCCATGCCGCCGCGGCAAGCGTTTGCGGTTTGGCGGCGAAGCTTGCGGATGATGCGCGTGACGAGGGTTTTTTCAGACGACACGCCGCGCGTATCGCCGGCGTCGTCACAGGCAGTGCGGCGGATCGGGCGGTTGCCATCCTCAACAGCGGTTCGTTTCCCACGGCGGAAGTGGTGGACTGTCTGGCGAATCAGGAATCGCTGGAAGTGGCGGAGCCATTGCGGGCGGACGAGCCCACAGCCGCCGCATACGGCATGATCGTCTCACATCTCGCGGTTTTGTTGGATGTTCCGGCGCAGCGCGATCGGCTGCACCGCGCGGGAGTGGCGCTGGGCTCGCTGGTGTATTGGCGCGATGCGTGGCAGGACCGGCGTGAGGATGCGAGGCGCGGGCGTTTCAACCCGTTCGCCTGTCTCGACGAGGGCGAGATCCGGCCGCGCGTTTCCTCCGCGTGGAGCGGGTTTGGCGGCGCGATCCGGGAGATGGGATTTCAGCGTCACGCGGAGTTGATCGACGGGGTGCGTGAAGCCACCGGAAAATCGCGAAGCCCGTTTTTGAACCTGATGTCCGCCGACTCCACAAGTGTGGACGGGAGCGGAAGGAAGGGCCGGGAGAGGAGACAGGAAAGTTCGTGGTGGGACCGCTGCGATTGCTGCCATTGTTGCGATTGCGGCTCCGCCGCGCGGCCGCGGAAGGGCGGCTGCTGTGACTGCGGGCCGGGAGACAGCGGTTGCTGCGATTGCAATCCTTGCGACGGCTGCCCTTGCAACTGAGGCGGCGGATCGGGGTGGATCCCGGAAAGTTCGCGAGGTGTTCGCGGAGGTGAGAAAATGGCGGTAAATTGCTTGCTTGATTCCTCAGGAGGGCGTCATCAGAATACTTCCCGTGAAGACACTGACCGAAATCGAATGCTCCGCCGTCCCGTCGCGCCAAGCCTTTTGGCCCGCGTTGACTGCTGGCATGGCAAACCGGAAAGGGACGGGAGGGTGAAAAAACGGTGTCTTTGGTTGGTGAGAAAAAGCTTCCGGACCATCAGGCACAAATCGCCGCTTCCGATTCCGCCCGTCCTCCCGGCAACGGAAGCGGGTCTTCCGGGCATTGGGCCGGTCAATGTTGGGAATTTTGTTGTGGGCTCGCTCGTGACGGGCTGTCCTATCGCCGTCCCGCCGTTCACACCGGTTCACGTTCTTGCGGTGTTCTTCCCGGAATTCCTACCGTCCAAAACCACCAATCCCCAGTCATCCCCATAGCCTTTCACCCACTTCGATGCACAATCTTGATCTGATCCTTACCCTGACCGGGGGACTAACCGCCGCGCTTGTCTTCGGATACCTGTCACAGCTCATTGGCCTATCCCCCATCGTCGGCTATCTCTTTGCCGGTATCGTCGTCAGTTCGAACACCCCCGGCTTTGTGGCGGACGAGGGGCTGGCGAAACAGATGGCGGAAATCGGGGTGATTCTGCTGATGTTCGGTGTCGGTCTGCATTTCCATTTCAAGGAACTGCTGGCCGTGCGCAGGATCGCGATTCCGGGAGCGGTGGTTCAGAGCGCCGTCGCGACGATTCTCAGCATGGTCATCATGCGGGCCTTCGGGTGGAGCTGGACGGAGGGGGCCGTGTTCGGAATGGCGATCGCGGTGGCCAGCACCGTCGTTCTCACCCGGATTCTGGTGGATAACAACGATCTCCACACCAAGACCGGCCACATCGCGATCGGCTGGCTGGTGGTGGAAGACATTTTCACCGTGTTCATCCTTGTTCTCATTCCCGCGATTTTCGGAGGAAGCGAGGGGGAGATGAATGGCGGCGCGATCGCGATCGCCCTGACATGGACCTCGGTGAAAATCGGTGCCTTGGTGGGATTCACCTTCATCGTCGGTGGTTGGCTGATCCCGCGCATACTGACGCTCATCGCGAGAACCCGCTCGCGGGAACTCTTCACGCTCGCCATCCTGGTGGTGGCGTTGGGAATCGCCGTGGGCGCGACGAAGCTTTTCGGCGTCTCGATGGAACTCGGGGCGTTCCTGGCCGGCATGGTGGTCGGGCGTTCGGATTTCAGCACCCGGGCCGCCACCGACGCGCTTCCGATGAAGGACGCCTTCGCCGTTTTGTTTTTCGTCTCGGTGGGCATGCTCTTCGATTTCAACGCGCTGCTGGACACTCCGGGCACGGCGCTCGCTACCATCGGCATTGTGATCATTGGCAAGCCCCTGGCGGCCATCGTGATCACCATCGCGCTCCGGTATCCCCTCGGGGTTGCGCTTTCCGTGGGGGCGGTGCTCTCGCAGATCGGCGAGTTTTCATTCATCGTGGGCACGATGGCCCGTCAGTATAACCTCATCGGCGAAGAGGCGTTCAACGTCCTGGTAGCGACCGCCATTGTTTCCATCACGCTTTCCCCCCTGCTCTACAAGGGAGCCATGCCGCTCGAGAGATGGGTTTCAAAACGCCCCCGTCTTTGGAAATTGCTCAACCGCGCCGCTTCGCCGGACGCACGGCATTCGTCAGGATCCGGCCCGTCGGGCAAAGGCCCGTCCGGCAAAGGCTCGTCCGGCAAAGGTTCGTCCGGCACAAGGAAGGCGATCATTGTCGGATATGGACCCGTGGGGCAAACGGTCGTCCGTTTGCTTCAGGAAAACGGATTCACCCCGATCGTGATCGAATTGAATGTCGATACCGTCCGCAGGCTTCGCAAGGAAAACATCGGGGTGATCTTCGGTGACGCGAGCCACACCGAAGCTCTGGAGGTGGCGGATGCCTCCAACGCCGATATTCTCATCCTCAGCACGTCCGGTCTTCCTCATGCCCGGGAGATCATCCGCGAGGCGAAACGCCTGAATCCCGACGTCCGGATACTCGCGCGCACCAGCTATCTGCGCGAGGCGGACCAGCTGCTGGAGGCCGGGGCGGGGGCGGTGTTCTCCGGGGAAGGAGAAGTGGCCTTGTCGATCACCGGACACATCCTGGAAGTCTTTGGCGCCACCTTCGAGCAAATCGACAGGGAACGGGAACGGGTCCGGAAGGATATGTTCCACAACAGTTTCAGCCGAAACCATTCCTGATGGCATTCCGCCCCGATCTCCTTTTGTAGCGTGAAAAAAACCAACCGGACAATCCCACGAATTGTCGCGAACGCCTTTCCACATTATCAAAAACCGAAAACCGTCCCCGCCATGTCCACACCACCCCTGACTGGAAAAATCGGCCGTTACCGCTGGCGCATCTGCGCGGTTCTGTTCCTGGCCACCACCATCAACTACATCGACCGGAATGTGTTCTCATTCACGATGCTGGACACGACCTTCCGGCACCAGATGCTGGGCATCCCCCTGGACCAGCCGCTGACGGACGCGGACATGGACACGTTCCGGGAGAAGATGAGTTTCCTGGATTCGATTTTCAAGTATTGCTACGCGTTCGGCTTTCTGCTGGCCGGCTACATGATCGACCGCATCGGCGTGCGCCGCGGCTACACCGTCAGCATCGGCGGCTGGAGCCTCGCCGCGGTGTTGCACGGGTTGGTGAGTTCCATCCCCGGCATGGCCTGGGCCCGCGGCCTGCTGGGCGTGGGGGAGGCGGGCAACTTCCCCGCCGCGATCAAGACGGTTTCGGAGTGGTTCCCGCGCAAGGAGCGGAGTTTCGCCACCGGTATCTTCAACGCCGGATGCAATGTCGGCATCATCCTCACCGCGCTCTGCGTCCCCTTCATCATCTCCCACTGGGGCTGGCGGGCCAGCTTCATCGCCACCGGAGCCGTCGGTGTCTTCGTGCTGTTCTGGTGGCTCTCCGTTTATCGCACGCCCGAGGAGCATCCGAAGCTCTCTGCCGATGAACTCGCTTACATCCGCCAGGACGGCCCGCCGGACGTCGAGAAGGTCGTGAAATGGCGAGAACTCGTGAAATACCGCGCCACCTGGGCGTTCGCGATTCCCAAGTTCATGACCGACGCCATCTGGTGGTTCTATCTGACGTGGCTGCCGACATTCTTCAACAGCAACGAGGCCTTCACCACGAAGCTCGACCTGAAACAGATCGGCATTCCCTTCCTTGTCATCTACCTGATTTCGGATAGCGGCAGCGTCTTTTTCGGCTGGCTCGCCACGAAGTTCATCGGCATGGGCTGGAGCGTGAACAAGGCCCGCAAGATGACCATGCTGATCTGCGCCATCTGCGTGGTGCCCATCGTCTTCGCCTCCATCACCAGCAGCATCGTGGTGGCCATCGCCCTGATTTCCCTTGCGACCGCAGCCCACCAGGGCTGGAGCGCCAATCTCTTTACCACCGTCTCCGACCAGTTCCCGCGCCGCGCGGTGGGCAGCGTGGTCGGCATCGGCGGCTTGATGGGGGGGCTCGGCGGCGCGCTGCTGGCGGCCAAGGTCGGCTTTATCATCAACACCGGCGGCTATGTGCCGCTGTTCGCCATCGCCGCCTCGGTCTATCTGCTGGCACTGCTTGTGATGCAGTTGCTCTCGCCGAAACTGGAGACGGTCAGAATGCCGGATTGACCGGGCGGTCCCGGCACCGCGGGCCATCGTGCGGGAGTGCGGGCGGTGGGCGGGTGCCGGTCCTTGGATTTCTGTCTCAAATGTCCGGAACCAGCCTGTCCGCAGCCACGGTCGCACCATAAATGTGAATCCGGCCTTTCTGGATGCGTCCGTTCTTGATACGCTGTGGGCATGGATCAAACCCCGGCAGACGACTCACCGGAATTGTGCCGTACGATCGGCCCGTGGCAGATCTTGTTTTACGGTCTGGGATCGATGCTGGGGGCGGGGGTCTATGTGCTGATCGGCAGGGCGGCGGGGATTCTGGGAAACGCGGTGTGGCTGGCCTTCGTGGCGGCGATGGTGGCGGCGCTCCTCACCGGTTTGTCCTACGCGAGCGTGGGTAGCCGCTACCCGAAGGCGGGCGGCGCGGCATATGTGACCCACCGGGCGTACCGCAAATCGTGGCTGAGCTATACGGTGGGGATCGCGGTGCTGATGAGCGGACTCACCAGCATGGCCACCGGATCACTGGCGATTTCCGAGAATCTGGTGATCCATGCGGGCATCGGTATCCCCGTGAAACTGCTGGCGATTCTGGGGGTGCTGATGCTCGGTGGAGTGATCTACCGGGGAATCAGGGAAAGCATGTGGGTGAACATTTTCTGCACCTTCGTGGAGGTGGCGGGGCTGGCGTTTATCATCGTTGTGGGCATGAAATACTGGGGAGGGGTCAACTATCTGGAGGTGCCGGAGGCGGCGGCGGGCACGGGATTGGCGGGGATCAGCATGATCGTGATCCTGCAAGGGGCGGTGCTGACGTTTTTTTCCTTCATAGGCTTCGAGGACATCCTGAACGTGAGCGAGGAGGTGAAGGAGCCGCGCACGGCGATCCCCTTCGGCCTGGTGGGCGCGATGATCGCGGCGACGGTGATCTATATGGCGGTGGCGATCACGGCGGTCTCGGTTCTGCCGTGGAGCGAACTGGCGGAGAGCCCGGCCCCGCTGATGGAAGTGGCGAAGCGGGCGGCGCCGTGGTTCACGGGGATCGGCCCGGTGTATCTGTTCATCACGATTTTTTCGATCGGGAACACGGCGCTGCTGAACTATCTGATGGGTTCCCGCCTGCTGTATGGCATGAGCCGCCAGGGCTTGCTGCCGCCGGTGCTGGGAAAGGTGCATCCGGTGCGGAGGACGCCGCATGTGGCGATCGCGGCGCTGTTCGTCATCGTGGTGGTTCTGATCCTCATCGGCGGGGTGAGGCAGCTTGCGGAAGCGACCTCGCTGCTGCTGCTCACGGTGTTCGCGGTGGTGAACATCGCGCTGGTGATCCTGAAAATGAGGAAGGGCGAGCCGCACGGAGGATTCGAGGTTCCCATGTTCGTGCCGGTTCTGGGAGCCTTGGTATGCCTGTTGCTGATCGGCAGCCGGATTCACGGCGCGATGACCAGCACGGACGGGAACATGCGCACCGCGCCGCTGGTGGCCGGAGCGGTGATCGCCGCAGGCCTGCTGCTTTACCGTTTCCTGAAACCGACGAAGGCGGACTACTGCTAGGAATTTGCTTTTGGCGGGTGGCCACTGAAACAGCCGTTGGGCGGACCGGAGGGAGGGAGAAAGGGGGTTGACCGCGTCTGCCGGCAGGCCAAGCCGGGTGGCGAGCAGTTGGCAGACCC
>CAZKQK010000088.1:0-22965 GCA_964554865.1 uncultured Luteolibacter sp.
GCTACAGCCGCACGCTTGAGGAAGTCGGCCGCCAGTTCCAGGTCACCCGCGAGCGCATCCGCCAAATCGAGGCCAAGGCCCTGCGGAAAATGCGCCACCCCACCCGCATCCGGAAGCTGGAAGGCTTCATCGAGCTGCCGGGGGCGTGAGGAAATTCCCTTCCACTTCAAGGGATTCCGGCCAAGTTCCCGCCGTGGCTTTTCCGCAATACCGCATCCCGGTTCAGCGGCTCAGGGAGGAGTGGGCGTTTCGTTTGCGCCCGGACCGCCCTCTGGAATCACCGGCAACACAGAGAGCCTTGGCTCGCAAATCCGTCGTCCGTGGCCGAATGGCTGGAGATTGCCAAGCGGGTCAGGAATTACGCCGCCGAGGGTGACCCTTTCTCACAAGCACTACTGGATGATCGGCAGATACCCTATTCCCGCCTCTGGCGGAAATTTTCCCGAAAGGCCCGCGAGCGCATCCGCCGGTTCGAAGCCATGGCCCTGCGGAAAATGCGCCACCCCACCGCATCCGCAAACTCGAAGGCTTCATCGAGTTGCCGGGGGGGGGGGGGGATAGCTATCAGACCTCGGGCAAATGGACGATTCCCCGGCGCAAGGCCACGGTGACCGCCTCCGTGCGATCACGCACCTGGAGCTTCGCGAGGATGTTTTTCACATGCGACTTCACCGTTTGCTCCGTGATGCCGAGTGTCGATGCGATTTCCTTGTTGGACTCTCCCAACACCAGCAACCTGACGATTTCCCGCTCGCGCTCCGAAAGGACTTCTCCCCGCTCGCGGGATGCCAGGTGTTCCGCCACCTCGCGGGGGATCCAGCGTTTTCCCTGCATCAGGGAGCGGATGGCGGGTGTGAGTTGGTCTCCCGAGCTATGCTTGAGAAGATATCCCATCGCTCCCGCCGAGAGGGCCGCGTGGATGTCTTCGTCACCTTCGAAATTGCTCAGAACCAGGATCCGTGCGGACGGGTTCTCGGCGCGGATCTGCCGGATCGCCTCCACTCCTCCGCAGACCGGCATCCGCAAATCCATGATGGTGACGTCGGGACGCAGTCCGGCATGCGCCTTGACCGCCTCAATGCCATTGGACGCCTCACCCACCACCGTGAAATCCGCCTCCCGGCGAAGGATGCTGCGAAGCCCCTCGCGGACCACGAAATGATCGTCCGCAACGAGAATGCTGATGGAATTTGCCGAACTCATGATGGGTTAGTTTCCTAGGTTTGTATCGAGCGAGACATCCACACGAACGATGGTGCCCTCGCCTGGCTGACTGGTGATGCCGAGTTTTCCTCCGATCCGGTCGGCGCGCTCCGTCATTCCCATCAGGCCGAAGTGTCCGCTTGTCTCATTCGGGGCGTCAGCCGGGGTGAAGCCGCATCCATCGTCGCTGACCGCCAGTGAAACATGATTGATCGTGCTGATCAGCTCGATTCGTAAAACGGAGGCGTCCGCGTGCTTGGCGGCGTTCGTGATGGCCTCCTGTCCGATTCTCATCAAGTTGTCACCGATGAGTTGGGGGATTCTGTTCCCGCCGGTCTGCCGAACCTCCACCCGGGTCTTCGATCCGAGAAACAGGGACAAGGCGGCGCGGTGTAGCGCTTTTCCCAGATCGAAATATTCAAGTTCCCCCGACCTCAGGTTCCAGATGGAACTTCTGATTTCAGAATGACATTGTTTTACCAGTTGCCTCGCGGCCCCGACACGCTCCTGGGTTTCGCGGGACGCCTCCTCGTTCGATGGCCCGATGCCGTGGAGCTGCAGGTGAATGGCTGTAAGGCCCTGCTCCAGCGTATCGTGGAGATCGCGGGCCAGGCGGCTGCGCTCGGCCGAAACCGCGACCTTCTCCCGCATTTCCGCACGCAGGCTGAGGTTCCGCCGCGTGAGGAAATACGCCCACAGGACAGCCCCCAGAAGGATCGCCAAGGCGATGCTGAGAAGGATCAGCAGGCGTTTCGGCGTGAAATAGGGTGCTGGCTCGACAATTGATATGTGACTCGCGTCCGGGACCAGCATTTTGAAACCGGTTGCCTCTCCCGTCATGTCCGTTTGAACGGAGCTGATCCCCTCCACGCGCAACAAACTGCCGGTTTCCAGATGATCCAACAACCCGGCTCCGTGGGAATCCAGTTCGGCGGTGAAGACGCCGCAGTCGGATTGCAACGCCAGAACCAAGCGGCGGTCCGCACTGCCGATCGGAGCATTGATTCGATCTAACAAGTGGCCTGTCGCTGCGACGAAATCGCCATGGTGAAGTCCTTCCCGCAGGACCGCCGCGTCGATTTCCCTGGGCTGCAACGGAATCTCCGGCCCGGTGTCCGGGTGGATCACGACATCCGACAAGACCGGCAGGAAATCCTCGATATCACGGAAACCCACCGCCTCCACCTGCTGCCCGGGACGGATCTTCGCGGCCTCCGCACCCCTCATCGCCAGACCGGCATCGCCATCGTGCAGCCAGGCGATGCCGTCAGTCACCATCACCACCTTGCCACGCACATGCAGACGCTCGCCGCGCGTTTGCCCCGGGTGATAGCGGAAGGCGTTGCGCAATGGCGTGTGCGGGAGAGTCCATGGCGAGGTGGTTTCCCTCTGGTCCCAGAGCAAATCCGCCTCGCCGTTGGTAAGCACCTGGACCTCCACCAGTTGCCGGATGGTGCCGCGCGATCTGACGGGACTGGCGACTCCGCGCACCCAGGCCTTTGCCGCGACGATTTTTTCCGGCTTGAGGTTTTTCACGTTGGGTATCCGGAAACTGATCCTCGATGCCCCGGAATCCAGCAACCCCACCATCGTCGTGGCGTCGACCATTTCCGCCGAGCGTATCCAGCCATCGGTTTCCACCCGCTCGCCGTTGAAGGAACCGTTGAGCAATCCTCCGCCGGAAGCCCTTGCCAAATTTGGCATCGCTCCCGGTCCAAGGCTTTCGAACCGCGCCTGCCTGATCAGCGGGGCGAAATCCCCACGGGCCAACATCCCGGTCACCCGCACCTTCTCGGCGATTTTCGGACCGGGCCCTTTTTCCAAAGTCACCAGCAATCCCCCGCTCGCGTCCTGGATGTAGAAACCGCCACCCGCAGCGCCATCCACCCAGGTCACCACCCCTTGCGCGCTTGCTTGCGATTCCTCGAATGGCTCGATGGTGGAGGCGGTCTGGATCTCCCGGATGGACAGCACCTGGGACGCAGGCGGCTCCGCCCCGGTGGAAAGACCGGAGAAACACAACGTCACCAGAAGCGGCAAAGGGATTTTCATGCTTGGAGTGATCACCCGTTTATACGGGACGGACCCTTGATCAAGGCGAGGGAAAAAATCCTCCGCCGCTCACTCGAAAGAGGGATTTCAAGCCTCACTTTCGTGGCCACTGTCCTGTTACCTCTGCCAGTTCCAACCCATGTTTCGTTTCGGCATCTCAGATTTTTCGTGCCATCCGGGAGCCATCGCCCGGCTGTTCGCTTGCGCGGGCCTGGCGGGCACCTTGGCATCAGCCCACCCCGAGGACTTCGATATCGTCGTGTATGGCGGCACCTCCGGCGGTATCACGGCGGCGGTGGCGGGCGCGAAGATGGGAAAGAAAGTCGCGCTGGTCTCACCCACCGTCCACCTCGGCGGGCTCACCACCAGCGGACTGGGATGGACGGACATGGGGAAAAATCTCGGAGGCGGCACGATTCTCGGCGGCCTCAGCAGGGACTTCTACCACCGCGTCTATCTCCACTACGCCTCGCAGCCGAACTGGGACACGGTCAAATCAATGTCCGGCCAGCACATTGGGGCGGGCTTTGATCAGACGCGACAACTCGGCTACATTTTCGAGCCGAAGGTCGCCACCCGGATCTACGACGACATGCTCGGCGAAACCACGGTGAAAATCTTCACCGGACTGATCGATCTCACCGATGGCGTGGCCATGAGCAGCCAGCGGATCACCTCGATCAAACTGGAGGACGGCCGGGTGTTTCGGGGGAAAATGTTCATCGACGCCAGCTACGAAGGCGACGTCATGGCCGGCGCGGGCGTGAGTTTCCACGTCGGCCGCGAGGCGAATTCGGTTTACGGGGAAACCCTCAACGGTGTGCAGAGCCCGGTGAACAACAACGTGGTCGCCAACCTCGATCCCTACGTCGTAAAGGGAAATCCCGCGAGCGGATTGCTGCCCGGCATCGTCGGGAGCGTCCCGCCAAATGGCACCGCCGACGGAGGACTCCAGGCATACTGCTTCCGGATGTGTCTTACCACCAATCCCGCGAACCGCGTGATGGTGGCACAACCGGAGAACTATCAGGAGCAGGATTTCGAAATCGTGATCCGCGCCGTGGAGGCCGGGCAAACGCAGTTTCTCAAAAACGATTGGATGCCGAATGGCAAAACGGACACGAACAACGCCGGAGGTGTCTCCACCGACTACATCGGAAAAAACTGGGGCCCGGGCTGGAACTGGGCCACCCTCAACCACCAGCAACGCGCCGCGCTCGCCGACGAACACCGCTACTGGCAACTCGGCCTGATCTGGACCATCCAGAACCACCCGCGGGTGCTCGCGAAAGTCGGACCAAACGGGCTTTACTCCGCCTGGGGCCTGGCGGCGGACGAGTTCACCGATACCGGAAACTTTCCACCCCAGCTCTACGTCCGCGAAGCCCGCAGGATGGTCTCCGACTACGTGATGACCTCCAAGAACTGCCTCGGAACGGTCGTCGCCCCGGACTCGGTGGGCTTGGGGGCATACACGATCGATTCCCACTACGTCCAGCGATTCAACAAGAACGGCTCGGTTCAAAACGAGGGCGGAGTCGGCCATGATGTTCCGGCTCCCTACCCCATCTCCTACCGCTCGCTGATCCCGAAAGTCGGGGAATGCGAAAACCTCCTGGTTCCCTGGTGCCTCTCGACCTCGCATGTCGCATTCGGTTCAGCTCGGATGGAACCCGTCTTTATGACGCTGGGCCAATCAGCCGCCACCGCCGCCGTTCTGGCGATCAATGACGAGATCAGCGTGCAGCAAGTCCCTTACGAAAAACTCTCAGCGGTGCTGCGGGCCGACGGCCAGAGACTCACCTGGGACACCACAGCCACCGGCATCGTCGTCGATTCCGAGGATGCCACCGGCGTGGTCATCACCGGGGCTTGGAACGCCTCCTACTCGGTACCCGGATTCAACGGCGCGAACTACCTCCACGACAACAACGAGGGACGGGGGCAGAAATCCGTCCGTTTCACCCCCGTCATCCCCACCACGGGAAACTACCGCGTTTCCCTCCGCTGGAACTCCCACACCAACCGCGCCACCAATATCCCCATCACCATCACTCACGGCGGCGGCGTGGCAAACGCCACCGTAAACCAACGGCTGAATGGCTCGGTCTGGTTCGACATCGGAGTTTACAACTTCCAGGCAGGGACCGCCGGCAACCTCCTTCTGTCCAATACCGGCGTGAATGGATACGTCATCGCTGACGCCGCCATGTGGAGCCCGGTCGATCAACCGCCTGCCGTCCGGATCCACAGCCCGGTTCCCGAAGCCATCCGCGGCCACTCCGAGTCGGCAACCATCGTCTTCACACGCGAAGGCGACATCATCGCGCCACTGCAGGTTTTCTATCAACTGTCTGGCAACGTCGATCCATCCGACATCTCGCCACAACCTAACGGATCGGTCGTCATCCCCGCCGGCGCGCGCGAGTTCAAACTACCCCTCACCGCGCTTTCCTCCGCGATTCCGCAGGGCGAGAAAACCCTCGTAATACAGCTTTCCGCCCACAGCGCATACTCGCTCGTCGAAGACACCTCCGCCACCATCATCCTGCGGGACACACCATTCGACTCCTGGCGTCTCGCCCGCTTCACCTCCTCGGAACTGGCAAACCCGTCCATCTCAGGCCCGTTCGCCGATCCCGATGGCAGAGGAACCGCCAATCTCCTCCGCTTCTTCAGCGGCACCGATGGAGCCCCCAGCACTTCCATCCTCGCCCAGGGAGACATTCTCTACTTCCAGTTCGACCGCCATCGGACCGCCGCCGACGTCAGATACTCCATCGAGGAATCCAACAACCTCCAGCGGTGGAATCCTTCCCCTCGTCCGTCCATGCACGCTCCCGTTCACGATCACGGCGACCTCCGGCAAATCCGGATCCCCGTCCGTTCGTCCGCTGCCTGGGGAGAGGGAAACAAATTCTTCCGGCTCAATGTCATTCCCTGACAGAAACCCCGGCTCCAATTCTCACTCAAGCACCAAAACCAAAAACCCATGAAATCCAGAACAAATCCATTCCTCGCACTACAAGCCCTCACCGCTCACAGCACCACCATGAAGCCCAAATCATCATCTTTCCTTGGCCGGGCGAAACGCTCTATCGGAGCCCCGGCTCATACATGCATTTTTGCCACATTTGCCTTATCCTTTCTCTACGTATCATCCGCCCAGGCGGAGACAAGAGTCTGGGATGGCGGCGCAACCGTGTTCGGCACCGACGGCCCCAACACCGCGATGAACAGTGGGACCAACTGGGGAACCCCTGGAAATCCAACGGCAAACGTCGCTCCCGCAATCGGTGATACCCTTGAATTCAACGGATTCGACAGCTCCACGGAGAACCTCAGCATAAACGGCGCGATGTTCGCCACGGGTTCCCTCGCAGGCATCAGCGTGAATCAATCCAACCCTCTCACCTTTGCGAGCGGGACCCAGTACATGCGCATGGCACATGACAGCCACTTCACCGTTACGAACGGCGCGGTCACTTTCAACGCCGGCCGGATCGTCTTCGGTGCGCCGGGGGCAACGCCCACGACCGAATCCTTCACGCTGACGAACAACTCGGCCAGCCCGGTCACATGGGGAACGGGCGCTCTCACCCCGCTCGCTGTCGGCACAGGCCCTGCCGGAGGCGGCGGGCGTAACATGACCTTCGCCGGCTCGGGCGATTGGATGTTCAACAGCAAGTTCGACGGGGGGACGGCCCCAGGATACTTGGCCGTCGTAACCAAAACCGGGGCAGGCACGCTGACTCTCAATGCGGCTGGAAACAACTTTGCCAACATTGCCACGACTCCGCTGACCATTTCCCAAGGCACCATCGCCTTTACCGGAGCCGCCAACCTGAACAGCGGAGCCTACACGAGTCCCATATCAAACTCGGGCGCGTTGCTTTACAGCAGCAGCGCCAACCAGACATTTTCCGGTGCCATCACCGGCACGGGCTCGCTGACCAAAGACACCAGCACGACGTCCACCCTGACCCTCTCGGGCACCAACAATTACAGTGGCCCCACCACTCTTTCGAGCGGCACCTTGGCGTTCACCGGAGATTCAACCGTCGGATCTCTAACAACCGGGGATTTCACGACCCTCGCGGTCAAGCTGACCAGTCCCTCCGTGAGCCCGCTGAAGCCTTCCAGCCTCACTCTTGGATCGTCCGCCTTGGACTATTCCAACCTCAATTTTGACTTTTCCGCATCAACGAACCCGACGGCTCCCCTCATCGATCTGGGAGCGGGTGCCGTCACCTTGAACCATCCGGTTGACGTTACCTTGACTGGTTTGACCGGGTTGACGAGTTCCACGAACACCATCAAACTGCTCAACTATGGTTCAATCACGGGGGACGGGTATTTTTACCTGTTGACCACTTCATTCGGACGCTCCACCTTCGAACTCAATCAGACAGCCACGGCGCTGTATCTCAATGTCACTGCCCTGGTGAACGTATGGAAGGGCACGGAAAACAACACTTGGGACATCGGCACACTCAACTGGAGCCTGCCCGATGGGTTTCTGGAGGGTGACACGGTGGTTTTCAATGACACGACCGATGTCACCACGGTTGATATTCCCGTCTCGGTCTTCCCCAGCGGAGTCACCTTCTCAAACAGCGACGCCAAAACCTATACGCTCACGAGCGGCGCCGGCTCAGGGATCGCCGGCTCCTCGCCGCTGATTCTGGATGGCATCGATGGAACGGTCATCATCACCAACACCAACACCTACAGTGGCTCGACCACCATCGGTGAGGGCAACACCCTGCGGCTTGGCGATGGCGTCACAGACGGCACCATTACCAGCACCAGCGCCATCATCAACAATGGAACCTTGGTATACGACCGGATCGGCGTTACCTTCAGTTATGGTGGCGTCATCAGTGGCACCGGCTCGGTGGTAAAGGAGGGAACCGGCACCCAGCGCCTCACGGTGGCAAATACTTATTCGGGTGGCACCACGATCAACGCAGGCGACTTCCAGATCGATCACGGGAGCGCCTTCGGCACAGGCCCGCTCACCTTGGCTTCAGGCTCCATCACCGCCCGCGGGTCGTCCAGGACCGTTCCAAATACCGCCACCGTGACTGGTGACTTCACCCTGAATACAGCAACGGCTGGAGGCAACGTGTTGACACTGGCTGGCAATGTCGATCTGACAGGCTCTACCCGCACCATCACCGTAGCAAACACCGGTGGCTCGGTCATCGCCGGAGTCGTTTCGAACGGCGGCCTCACCAAGACGGGCACCGGCACGTTGACCTTGACCGGCACCAATACCTACACAGGTCCCACACTCATCAGCGAAGGCCGCTTGCAGATCGGAAACGGAACGGTGGACGGCAGTATCAACACCTCCTCCGGAATCGTGAACAACGCAACGCTCACCTACAATTTCGGCGGACAGCAAACCGTCAGTTCTCTCATCACCGGCAGCGGTGAAATGACAAAGGTCGGCTCTGGAATCGTGAAATTCTCAAACACCAACAACTCCTACTCAGGTTCCCTCACTGTCACCACGGGAGCAGTGATCAAGGAGGTGGCGGACATCACCACCGGAGACATCACGGTCGCGAACAACGCCACCTTCGTCCTCGCGGGTGGCATTACCGACGGCAGTGGCCAGACCGCCACCATCACGGGCCCCGGCAACATAAATCTCGATTATTTCTACAGCGGCTCCTTCAACCAGCGCGGCGCGATCCAGTCCCACGCCGGAGACAACACCTGGGCAGGCAACCTCGTTCTATCAGGCACCGCCGGCACCGGTGGCAATACCCGCATTGGCGTGCAGAACGGATCCACCCTCACGCTGACCGGGAACATCTCCGAATCGGAGGTCGGCATGAGCCCGTATTTCCGCGCCGGGGACAATTCCGCCGAAAACATCACGCTCGCGGGCACCTGCTCATGGACCGGCCCCACCCGCATCTTCTCGAACGGAGGACGCCTCGCCATCGCGGGCAATGACAGGCTGCCAACGACATCGAGCCTGATCGTGGGATCATCCGCCGGCGCAAGCGGATCGCCCACCTTTGATCTCGCCGGATTCAACCAGGCCGTCGCCGGGCTTTCCGGTGTGGCCGGGACGCACGCTCCCGTCATTATGAACTCCGGGTACAGCCAGTCCGTCTTCACCATCAATTCCGCAACCGCCGGCAGCTTTCCCGGCAGGATTCAGGACGATGTGAAACTCATCATCGGAGGCACCGCACCGCAGACGCTCGCAGGCATCAATATGCACTTCGCGGACACCATCATCAACACGGATGCCAGCTTGATCGTCAGCAACACCGGCGAAATGACTTTCTATCCGGCTGAGAACGGGGACTCCAACTCGATCGGTGGCACAGGCTCCCTTCAATATGGCGGAAAACTCCGGATCGATATATCCACCACGGATGTCACACCCGGCAATTCCTGGACACTGGTCGATGTCGGCAGCTTGGCCAGTGCCACCTTCGGGTCCACTTTTGCCGTAACCAGTTGGTGGCTTGGCGATTTCGCCGAAACCTCCCCGGACTCCGGAATCTGGAAAGCGGTGTATGACGGACACGAGTGGATCTTTGCGGAATCCACCGGAACACTCTCCGTGCACACCCATGTCGGCGATCCCTTCATCAGTTGGATCGACACCTACTTCCCCGGCGAAACCGATCCCGACATCGTCGGCAAAAACGCGGATCCCGATGGCGATGGCGTCAACAACCTCACCGAGTTCGCCCTCAATGGAAATCCCGACAACGGCGCGGACAACGGTTATCTTGTCACTGCCATCGAGGACACCGATGCCGACACGCAGAAGGAACTCACGCTCACCAT
The DNA here is from genome assembly GCA_964554865.1 of uncultured Luteolibacter sp. Classification (GTDB taxonomy): domain Bacteria; phylum Verrucomicrobiota; class Verrucomicrobiia; order Verrucomicrobiales; family Akkermansiaceae; genus Luteolibacter. The sequence continues at coordinate 10,078 of CAZKQK010000088.1, forward strand.
CGCGGTGCGCAAGGCCGGTGGCTCGCCCACCTTCACCGGGTCACCTCTGACAGCCACATCGGATGGTGTGACATATACGATCGAGGGTTCACTCGATCTCACCTTCCCCACCAGCGCCGTCAGCGAGGCCGCGCCCGCCGCCGGTCCCGAAGGGCTCCCGGAGGCATATGAATACCGCCGCTTCCGGCTTGATGCCTCGGAAGGACTTCCCGGCAAAGGCTTCCTCCGGGTGAAAACCGAGCCGGCTCCGTGAAATATCCCGCTGGAAACCCGCAGGTCCTCGTGGTTTCCACCATATCATCGAATCCATCACCCTCCGATAACACATTGCCGTTCGTGAGAAAATCATGTCACTGGCTGGCCAACGCCCTGCTGTCCATCCCCTGCCATGCCGCGCAGATCGTCCACGAGCCATTCGACTACCCGGCCGCCGCCTCCCTCAGCATCCGCAGCGGGGGGAGCGGATGGTCGGGGGCTGGTATCAGTAGTCAGATACAGCTTCCCGAAGGAGGAAACTTCCTACGCGTCACTCTCCGGGAACCATAACCACACACCCGTCCAATTCACCAACACCACGCCGGACGAGCGCATCAACCGGTCAATCAACTATCAAAACACCTTGAAACGACTACTTCTACTGGCGGTCATGTCCGTCCACGCATCCGCCGCTCCGGCCTCTTATGACATCGTCGTCTATGGCGGCACCTCGGGAGGGGTGATCGCCGCCGTGCAAGCCGCCAAATCCGGACGATCCGTGGTTCTCATCTCACCTACCACCCATCTCGGCGGACTCACCACCAGCGGCCTTGGTTGGACAGATCTGGGCCAAAGCTCGATCCTCGGCGGACTCAGCCGCGAGTTCTATCATCGCGTTTACCTGCACTATCAGAACGATGCGGCGTGGAACTGGCAGACGAAAAACCTCGGCATGTCCGGTCAGGGAGCACCGGCTTTCAACGCCACCACGCAGATCGCCTCGGTTTTCGAACCCAAGGTGGCGGAGGCTGTCTTCCAGAACATGCTTGCCGGCGAAAACGTCCCCGTCGTCACCGGACGATTGGACCTGGGAGCCACCGGAGTGGTGATGAACGGAAGCCGCATCTCCCGCATCCGCCTGGAAGACGGACGCGAGTTCGCGGGCAAGATGTTCCTTGATGCGAGTTATGAGGGAGACCTGCTGCCCGGAGCGGGTGTCTCCTTCACGGTCGGCCGCGAGGCCAATGCCACTCACGGCGAGACTTACAACGGCATCCAGACGGCGAGGGCGACCAAAAACCAACTCCTGGACGGCATCGATCCCTACGTGACCCCGGGTGATCCATCCAGCGGCCTGCTCCCCGGGGTGAATCCCGATCCCGGTGGTTCCGACGGCGAAGCCGACGCGAAGCTCCAGGCTTATTGCTTCCGCATGGTTCTCACGGATGTGGCGGCGAACCGCGTCTTGGTTTCCAAGCCTCCGGGTTATGACGAGGCCGACTACGAACTCGTCTTCCGCTCCATCGAGGCCGGGCAGACATCCGGCTACTTCAAGCTCGACCTGATGCCCAACCGCAAGACCGACTCCAACAACACCGGCGGCATCTCCACCGACTTCATCGGAAAGAACCACGGCCCGGGCTGGGACTGGACCACGCTGGATCACGATCAACGGCTCACCCTCGCAAAGCAGCACGAGAACTGGCAGCGCGGCCTGCTGTGGACACTCCAGAATCATGCCCGCGTTCCCATCTCCATCCGCAACAGCTACGCGCCGTGGGGACTTCCCGCGGATGAGTTCACCGACAACGGAAACTGGCCATGGCAGCTCTACGTTCGCGAGGCGCGGCGCATGGTCTCGGATTATGTGATGAGCCAAAGGAATTGCAGTGGCGAGATCGAGGCCGGGGATTCCATCGGCCTCGCCGCCTACGCGATGGACTCCCACCACGTGCGGCGCCACGTGAGGAACGGCATGGTCAGGAACGAGGGCGACGTGCAGATGCCCGTGGCCGAGCCCTATCCGGTTGCCTACCGCTCCATCGTTCCAAAGGTCGGCGAATGTGAGAATCTGCTCGTCCCCTGGAGCCTCTCGGCCAGTCACATGGCCTTCGGCTCCATCCGCATGGAGCCGGTGTTCATGATCCTCTCCCAATCCGCCGCCATCGCCGCCGATCTCGCGATCCGTGACAACAGCAGCGTCCAGCAGGTGGCTTATTCCCGGCTACGGCCCGCGCTCGTCGCCGCCGGACAAGCCCTCGGAGATCCCCCGGCGGGCGCTCCCGTCAACGTGGTGGACAATACGGATACCGCCCGTGTCACCATCATCGGGGCGTGGACCTCCACCACCAGCATCCCGGGTTACATCGGCGGCGATTACCTTCACGATGGCAACACCGGACAGGGAACCAAACAGGTCGTTTACACTCCACCGGCGTCCGTGACCGGAGCCCAGCGGGTCTATGCCCGGTGGACGTCCAGCGGCAACCGCGCTTCAAACGCGCCCATCCTTGTGATCGATGCGAATGGCACCCGGACCATCACGGTGGACCAGCGGAGCAAAGGCGGCAGGTGGAACCTGTTGGGCACCTTCAACGGCATCCGGAGCGTCACCGTGATGACCACCGGCGCGAATGGCCATGTCATCGCCGACGCGGTCGGTTTCGCTCCGGTCGCTGCGGAGGATGACAGTGATGGGGATGGCCTCAGCGACACGCGGGAGATCGAGCTGGGTTTGGATCCCCTGGTTTCAAACGCGGCCCTCTTTGATGCCGTCAGGGATCACCCGGAATTCTTCAACCTGGATTCGGAAATGGGATTGGCCGCAAAAGAACGCAAAGATCGCAAAAACAAAGACTTGTGGGATTTTCGAGTGATGATGTGACTCACCCCTCCCGGTGAAACCACGCGTTTTTCCAAATCCCTATCTCTGTGTTCCTTGCGTTCTTTTGCGGCTCATCATTTTCCTTTTTAGGTTCAACCTTCATTCCCATGATGAGGTTTTCGATCTGCTCGTCGGCCGGCCCTCATACACGCCCTCCCTCCTCCGGTTCGGCATCACAAGCGGACTATCCGGGGAAGCCCTTGAGGATATCCGGATCGTTGTCCCCGCGACGGGGGCGAAACGTTTCTTTCGGGTCGCCTTACAATCCGGTCCGGGTTCGGGTGAATGACGCGTTTCGCCTCTCCCTGGCATTTTCCCACCAAAACAGCCGAAGGCGAAGTCTTCCGCTGCAAGAGGATCACGGCATCCAAGCCCATTGAAAATGTCGGGATCTCCTTCAAACCCAGAAGGAAACTCGTTTTCATAACCGGTGACAACCGGGATGATCGGGCAAACCGGTCCCTTTGGATCAAACCCCGGTTTCGATAGCCGTATTCCGGCCTGATCGCGGATTGGCCCCTCCCGCGGGAATTTTTCCAAAATGCATGTCGGCATCCGAACGGTGAAATCGTCTGTCATGTTGGGGGGATACGGTCCCCGCTCCCTGAAACCCTGTTGCAAACCCGAAAAACCATGAAACCTACCAGTCGCTTCGCCGCCTCCACCATTTTCATCGCATTCGGCCTCGGCGCATCCGCAAACGCACAAGTCACTCTCACTCAAGGTGACAACGTCGGCCAGTCATCCTGGGCCTTTGGCGGCCGCTGGAGCGACGGACTGGCACCTTCCGCCAGCAAGCATTACGTGAACAATGTCAGCGAACGCCTGCTCCGGACCCCGGACAATGTGGCTGGTTCGGTCTTCGCAGGCGGTTCCCTCACGATTTCCAATGGCGCGGCCCTGGTGCTCAAGACCTCCCACAACTCGACGAACACGATCTTCGATCTCCGGCTGGACAGTGGCGGCTTCGTGAGAATCGTGGACAACGGGCGCACGGTCACGCTCGATGGCAACATGAACATCCTGTCCGGGGGCGGGGTTCTGCAACCCACCACGAATGCGAACCTGATTCTGGGGGCCGCGGTGACCGGCAGCGGACCGCTCACCAAGATCAATGTGGGCACTGTCACCCTTAACGGAAATTGCAGCGGCTACACCGGAACCATGGGCCTTGACGGTGGGACGACCCAGTTCAACACCAGCTTCGGCGGAAACATCGCCGTGAACGCGGCGACCGCCCGTTTCCAGAACGGCGTCACCGTAGGCGGAACACTGACCGGCGGCGCCTCATCGACCATCGCCGGCAAACCGGTCGTCACCGGAAATATCGCATTGAACGGTGGAACCCTTGCCGTCAACGCCACCACTCCCGGCAACCTCACCACGGCGGGAGATCTGACACTCAGTGGAATCACCACACTCAACCTGTCGGAAGGACTGCCGACATCCGCCGGCACCTTCACCGTGATCGGCTACGCAGGCACCCTCGCCGGGACCGCGGCGAATTTCCAGGTCGCCGGTGCCGCGAACTATCGCAATCCCGTGGTCAGTGTGGACACTCCCCAGATGGTCACAGTGAGCGTCGGCAGCGAAACCCGCACATGGACCGGAGAAAACGGCACGCTTTGGGACATCAACACCTCGCAGAACTGGCTGGAGGGCGACAAACTCTTCCTACAGATGGATTCCGTCCATTTTGGCAACACCGGAGCGGGAGATGTCATCGTCACCGGAGTGCTCTCGCCCTCGTCCATCACCATCGACAGCAGCGCGGATTACAACTTCATCGCCACGACCGGAAACGTGATCGCGGGAGCGGGCAGTCTCACCAAGACCGGCACCGGAACCGCGACGATCGGTGGGGCGAATACCTTTTCCGGCGGCATCACCGTTTCCCAGGGCATCCTCCGGGGCGGCAGTGCCAGCCAGTCGTTCGGAGCCAATGGCCAGGTCATCACGGTGGAGAACGGCGCAACCCTCGATTTCAACGACTCGAACACCGCGAACCGCGACTTCCAGTGTACCATCATCGGCACGGGTGTCGGTGGCATGGGGGCGGTCGTGAACAACGCGGGCTCGGGCCGCACCTTTGGCCTGGGCAGTCTCACCCTGGCGGGCAACGCCACCATTGGCGGTTCTTTCCAGTGGGACGTTCGCCCGATCTCCGCCGCCAACAACCCCGCCTCCTTGGACCTGGCAGGCTTCACGCTGACCAAGACCGGAGCCAGCAACGTCAACCTCGCCGACATCGTGATCAGCGCCGACGGGATCATCAACATTGATGGGGGATCGATTACTTTCAGCCGCGGCCAGGTGAGCGGTGCGGGAGCTTTCAACGTCGGCACCGGCGCCGCGCTGCGCTTCGTGAACCACAGCAGCGGGAGTTTCACCAAAGATATCAATCTGGCGCAGGGTTCGACGTTTTCCAACGCGGGAGCGAATCTTACGCTTGGTTCACAGGTAACGATCAGTGGCGACACGACGCTCACCGCAACGAACAACACCCTCATATTCGCCCATCCGTTCACTGGTACCGGCGACATTGTGAAAACCGGCGCGGGTACCATGATCATGCCGGCGCCACTGCAATACGACGGCGCCCTCACCCTCAGCGAAGGCATGTTGGCCCTCGCCACGAATGACACGACGCACAACCTTGACATGGCGGCCCGCCAGGTCACCGGAACGAACGCCTCCACCCTCGCATTCGGCGGCGGGGGCAGCAATCCGGCCACCGTCTACACCGTGTCCAATGGCAACGATTTCCAGGGGAATTTCAGGGTGCTCTCCGGAATCTTCAGGATTTCCGAAGCCGCGAATGTCGGCTCCCTGGCACCCGATCCCCTCGATCCCGAAAACGCGACGCTGCCCAAAACGATCACGATGATCGCCCGGGACAGCGGCTTTCACCTCGACGGCGGCGGCGGAAACATCAACCTGCCGGCAGGCTACAACTTCGTCATCAGCAATGACGTGCCGGCCGTCCCCGCGATCGCGAATCTTGCGGGAAACAACACCCTGGACGGAATCATCAACATCAGCACCGGCGGCGGCGGCGGTGCCATTTCCGTGTTCGAAGGATCGCTCACCCTGACTGGAGACATATCCAATGTCTCCACAACCCGCTCGGTCATCCTCGGTGGCACGAACGGGACGGGCACGGTCAGCGGTTCCATCTTCAACGGTTCCAATACCCTCGGTCTGGACAAAAACGGACCCAACACCTGGGTCCTCACCGGCGACAACTTCTACTCCGGAGTCACCACCATCAACGAAGGTACCCTGCAGATCGGAGACGGCGGGGAAAGCGGAACCCTCGGATTCGGCGATGTGGTCAACAACGGCTCGCTCGTCATTCACCGCGACGGAGGAATCAACCTTGATGGCGTGATTTCCGGAAACGGCAGCCTCACCCACTCCGGACCCGCATTCACCGTCGCGCTGAGCGCCAACACCTACACCGGAGACACCATCGTCAGTGACGGGACGCTGTCCCTTTCTCACCCGAGCCTCAACGACGATTCCACCATCCGCCTCTCCGGCAATGGAACGCTGGAACTCTATCACGGAATGACCGACACGGTGAAAAGCCTTGTCATCGATAACGTTGTCCAATCCGCGGGACTTTGGGGCCGGATAGGCTCAATCTCCGAATTGGGCGCGGACTTCGAGAGCGCGCTGATCGCCGAGGACGGCCTTCTCAATGTCACCACCGGTGGATCCGTCGCCACACCGTTCGAGGAATGGGCCGCCGCCCTGAACCTTCCCGCGGGCAAGGACGGCCCCGGTGACGATGCGGACTCCGACAACCTCTCCAATCTCCAGGAGTTCGCCTTCGATGGAGACCCGCTTTCCGGGGCCGGCGACGGCAAGAGAGTGGTGAGGATCGCCACCGTCGGCGGAGTGCCCGCCCTCACACTCACCCTGCCGGTGCGCAACGCGGTCGGTGCCTTCAGCGGTCCCGATGCCATCAGCGCCACGGGAGACGGCATCACCTACCGCATCGAAGGCAGTGGAGGCCTCGACTCGTGGACCTTGGCGATCAGCGAGGTCACCGGACCCGACGCCACCACCATTCAGTCCGGGCTTCCGGCTCTCAATACAGGCTGGATCTACCGCACCTTCCGCACTCCGGGCCCCGTCACGGCAAGCGCCCGCGAATTCATCAGGGCAGGAGTCGAATAGGGCCTCCGTGTCCGGCCGGGCGTCCGCCATCTCTCCCAAGGAGGACGACGCCCAGTCCCCCGCCCCTTTTGCCCGCCGCCCACATGGGTTTCTCCCTTGCCTGTTCCCGGCGGGTTGGAAACCTGTGTCCGGCACCCCGTTGCCCGTATTCATGCCCACGGAGCGCACATTCGCTCGATCCGGGCGGATTGCCGCGCTTTTCTATTCCACCTTGGCGCCGCCCAAGGTCTTCATCCCTTCCATGACTTTCCTGAGCCCGGCAACCATGGAGGCCGTCGCGGTGACCTTTTTATCGAGGTCTTCAAGCAGCTCCGCCCCTTTCAGATCGAGACTGAAACCTACCGGCGCGACAACGGCAGAAGCGTCCTCGCCGGCAGGCGGAAGCCCGGGTTGCGGCGACCGCTCTCCTAACAATTCAATCTCAGGAGGGTCTGATTCCCCGCCGCTTGCGGCGCATGAGAGGAAAGAAGAATTCCGAATACCCCGCAGCTTGCCGCGGGGATCTTTATTCACCACACGCCCTGATTCGCTTCTGGCCATGCGCTTGTATATGTGCATTATGTAACATAACAAGCGCAATTTGGGGCTTTTGGAATTCTCCGTCCGCTCCACCGCCATCGCCCGGAAAATCTCCTACGCCACCAACCTCGCCGCCGCCGAAGCCACCGTCCCATCCGCTCCCTCAAGGAAAACGAACTCACGGTGAAGAGCATCCAGGAGTATCATTCCTGAAAATCGAGGCTCCTCCCCCTCATCAGGCGTGAACCGGATAGACCGTGATCAATCGGTAGGGTTGCTCCATGTCTTGAATCCAGACCGCACGCACGCAGCAATCGGTACCGCAAGGCGAAGACATGGAACACTCCGGCAAATACTTGGTTCCATAGCCGGTCGGTATTTCCCCGCCAACCGGGCGGGTGCGCCCGTGTTCCTTCAGAGCCTCGGCGAATTCACCGGGTTTGGTGTCACGAAAGCCCAAGGAGCGGAAGAACTTCGCTTTGGAACCACCAACCGGATGCGCGGAAACGAGGCGAACGCATTCATGCTCGCCGAAAGGCCGCGTCGTCGCGGGTCTGGCCGTGGAGGTTTTGGACATCGCGACGGCGAAATCTCGTACATCTCCCGCCATGAGGCGATTCAAAAGCTCACCGGCTTCAGTCGGTCACCCGCCGCTTCCGGGACTTTCGCGGATGCCACAATGGCAGGCGTTGACCTCGCGAAATCTCCGGGAATACCATACCCCATGACCTTGAACGACCTGCTTCTCAAGCATGACATCAGCCCCAATCAAGTCGTGGTCATGCGCCACCGGCCGCGCGAGGCGGAACTCCGCAAGATTTTTCCATGGCTTGCCGCGGAAAAACCCGCGCTTTTCAACGCCTACCAGCAATCGCACGGCGGCAAGGTCCAGACGGCGATGGAAAAAATGTGCGGAAAAGGCTATCTTGCTTCCTTTGTCGGCCTCTCGGCGGGGGAAGCGGTCTTCTCCGGGCTCTACCGGATCGCGGGAGCGGAGGAAGTCAGTTTTTCCCAATTCTGGAAAATCCCGGAAAACATCGCGCTCGGGGAACTCGGCATGATCGGCTGGCGGAAAGAGGATGCCCATCTCCGCACCCTCTGGTTCGATCTTCTCCTCACACCATTTTATCAGGGATGGTGCGGAAAACTGACCGTTTCATGGCCTCCACCCGAACGGGCATGGTTCCGGCGGGCCGAAAGAAACGAAATGAAAATCCTCTCCATTCCTGAAGAAAGCCTCTTCACCGAATCCATGCCCGGATGGGAAAAAATCAACCTCACCTGGGCGCAGCTCCAAACCATGCCCACGACATGGAGATCCGCCCTTTCCCATTGGCGCGGCATCTACCACATCCATGACGAATCCGACGGAGGCGGCTACGTCGGCTCCGCATACGGGAACGAAAACATCCTCGGACGGTGGCTCGATTATTCCAAAACCGGCCACGGCGGAAACAAACTTCTCCGCCTCCGCAAAAAGGAAAACCTCCACTTCTCCATCCTCCAGCGCGTCTCTCCGGACATGCCGCCGGAAGAAATCATCCGTCTGGAAACGAGCTGGAAAGACCGCCTCCACACCTGCGGCCCGTTCGGCCTGAACGAAAATTGACCGCCAAACGCGGCCCGGCAGCACGGATCGCCCCGCATTTCATCTTGTTGACGGCATTCCCTCTTGATTCCCTGTCCCCCGATGCTCCCCGCCCCGCACCCGGAATGGAACGAATTGCTGGAAAAGCGCGACGCCTTCCACTCCCAGATCGCCGCGGTCATCGCCGAAACCCATGCACTGGAGGACTCCGGAAGCGTCGTGCTCGGGCGTTACTCCGAAGCCTTCGGCGACGGGCTCCTCCGCCTGCAGACCCTCGAAATCGAAGCCGCCCGCCTGAAACGAGAAATCGAACTCATCCAGGCCGCCATCAACTCCGGCCGGGAGATCGACTACGATGGCATCCAGAACATCCTCGAACGCGAATTCGCCGAATGGCAGGCCAGGTTCGAGGCTGAAGCCGCCCGCATTGCCAACCAGCGCAAAGTCCTCGACCACCTGCTCGACCCCGCAAAAGCCCGCACTCTCCGGGACGCCTTCCGCACCCTCGTCCGCAGACTCCACCCGGATCTGCACCCCGCCCAATCCCCGGCCACCGCCGAACTCTGGCACCGCGTCACCGCCGCCTACGAAAACCAGGACATCGACGAACTCGCCGCGTTGGAAATCCTTACCCGCGACGACACCACCCTCACCCCCACCCCCGATTCCATGGACGCCCTCCGCTCCGCCGTGGAAAAGCTCCGCCTCCATCTCGACCGGCTGCTGCTCAAACTCGCCGCCCGCCGCAAGGAATGGCCTTTCGACCAAATTCCCTTGCTGGACGATCCCGCCGCCACCGAAGCCCGCCGCAAGGAAACCCACGGGAGCATCGCCACCGCCTTCTCCCTCGTCGAAGAACGCCGGCAATGGCTCAACCAACTCCTCGGCCACTGACCGCCATGAGCGATTACCCCCTCCATCCCGTCGAAAAACAACAGCTCGCCCTGCTCCACGCCCACCTCCAGGCAGGCGGCGGGCTGATCGCCCCGTTCGCGAAAGAAATCTTCCTCATCGAGACCCATGTGGCGGGCACCTCCCACGTCCCCATCCGGGAAATCGAGCCCGGTATCTCCAATGGGGACTCCCTTGTCCTGCGCCGCGAAACCGACAATCCGCACGACCCCCTCGCCATCCTGATTCTCACCGGCGAAGGCGGAAAACTCGGTTACGTCCCGCGCGACCGGAACGAAATCCTCGCCCGCCTCATGGATGCCGGGAAATTCCTCTTCGCCCGCCTCGAATCGAAGGATTGGCACGGCGACTGGCTGCGCGTCGCCGCCCGCGTCTTCATGCGGGACGTGTGAAAGGGGAACCGCTCACGTCCCGGACCTCCGCGCGGATTCCCGCTCATGCCAAAAAATGAGGTGGATTGGTTGAAATATCCCAAATTTTCTTAATCGGAATTTCGTGCCCTTTGATCAGGACTTGGGAAGTTTGGCCAAGGACTCTTTTTATCAATATAGTCTAACATTGTTACGCAAACATCATTATCATTTGCAAGAATCGGATTGATCTCAATCCGTAGTAAACCTCTAGCTTCCCACTGTTTCAGAAGCAAAAGGCCCAAACTCAAGTCTCCACCACTCATTGCTGCAAGACTTTTTTTTGTAAGATTTAAACAGCCGTCATCAAGGCCTCGGTTTATTCTATCACGAAATTCGGGCATTTGAATGTTGTTCATGGAGCTTGGTAAATTACGTTGTTTGGTGGGGTCGCATCTAAATCAATCACGCGTTTCACGATGATTTCCTGATCTTTGACAAGAATTTGACCGCCGCCGCCGTTCCCAAACTCCGGACAAGCCAGGTTTTCCCAATCGCAGTCCCATGCCGGGAGAGCTTCATCCCGGAGCAATGCCCTGCCCACGGCGATCCTCACGCTCTCCGGCGAGTCGCTCAGATTCATCCGCCACGCGCATCTTCCGGCAGAATCCACCCGGGCTTCCAAATGCGGCAGGGATGCCGGAGGCAATCCGCTCCGCAGCCATTCCTTTTCCAGAACCCGTGCGAGAAATCCCTCGTCCCTGATGCCCGTTTGCTTCGGAAAAGCCCCGTGATCCTCCCAAGCCGCAACCACCCGCAAAGGATGGCATCTTCCAAGCGCGGTGTCGTCCCAAGCCCACACCAACAGATCTTCGCAATCCGGAAACCACTTCGCGGCGTCCTCCCCCACTACCTTTTCATAAGGGCTCATGCGAAACCCTCCTCCCCCAACCAACCAAGATCCGGCTCCTGCCTGCGCCAGATCAGGCCGGGCACCTGTGGCAAATCCTCCGGCTTCGCGAAAAACCGCACCAGAATTTCGAGCGCCGCGCTCGGAGCCAGAAACTCCTCATCCGCGCACAAGCCCGAATAAGGAACATCCCGCACGCCTTTCCCCGGTCCCGGCCAAGCCGCCCGGAAAGTGCCGGAGGGATGATGATCCACCGATACCTCGACGATGCACCCTTCGGAAGTGATCCACACATGGAACGTGCCCGCTTTCCGGAACATGAGCACAAAATTGCTTTCGGCATCCAACTCCAGGTCCAGCTCCTCGAACCATTCCACGACCGTTTCGACCGATGGATCGAAAACGGATACCCCTCCCATATTCATATAACAAACCTTGGCGGAGTCGATATAAACGGATTCCCCTTTCACCAAATCCCACGATCCCATGACGGGAGGACGAATGAGCGCCCTGCCGACCAGAGCGCGGGCTTCCGGACTCATTCCCCCGAAGCCGATTTTCCAAACCATCCGGCCTTGCCGGTCGGGCAGCGAGGAGATTTCCGGCAGCACCGGCACCCCCTTTCCCGCGCACCGCCACTCGGACTCCAGCAGATTCTTGAGAAACCCAGGTTCCTCGCGTTTCACTGCGGCCGGAAGCAAACGACCGGATTCATGGCTGCTGACCACCCGGGAAGGTTCGCAACCGCCCGGCACATCATCATCCCACAACCAAACCAGCAACGAAATCCGCTCGGAGAACCATTCACGCGCATTCGCACGGATGTCCGCTTCGCGGATGGCTTCATCGTCCATTTCCTCACTGCGCATCGACTTCCTCCCTCACATCGATCCATTCCCACTCCCCCACCTCGGGCAAAGCGAGGGGATTCCCCATGAACGCCGCGAAAACGGACAGCGCCGTCCGCAGATCCGGGTGGTAGCCGTCCCGGTCATCCGGGCGGTCCGGCGGAGACGATCCGGCATTTCCGAATTCGTCGGGATGGAGCAGGCGGTAGTGGCGGTAATCGTCCGTGGTCGCGCCATAAATCCGGATCTCGCAACAATACCCCTCCTCCATGGCAAGGGTCTGGCAATAGTTCTGCCAGGTGTTCTCCACGGGGGGCGCGACGAGAATCACATAGGGATTGCCCATTTCCGGAACGACCGCCTCGATGGCGGCGACCACCTGGGAAGCGGAAGGCGAAGCGGTTTCCGGCTGTCCGGGAATCCTGCCTTCGACAAGGGTCCAACCATGCAATCGGGATTTCATTGTTCCATGAAGAATGTGATTTCCCGGTCAGCCGGGCAAGACGAAGATTCGCATCGCGGCCATTCCGCCCAAGGCTCCCGAGTGTCCCTGACGAAGCGCGGATCTTCAGCCCGCCCCCAGCCGGTACGCGTGAACCGCGGTCGGCTCGAAATGGATCCCGATCCCGCCAACCGCGGTTCTTAAATCGACTGTGCGCGTGGTAAGGCAGTGCAAAACAATAAACTACCGAATTTGCTACCTTTGCGGATGAATC
>CAZKQK010000089.1:0-22895 GCA_964554865.1 uncultured Luteolibacter sp.
AAGGTGGCGGTGTGGAGGTCGCGGTGGCGGAAGCCGTCGTTGGCGAGGCCGCCGGGTTCCTGCCATTTGCCGTTGGGGCCGTAGGGGCCGGTGGGGGCGCCGAAGGTGTCGAGCGGCAGGCCGCCGGCATCGCGGGAGGTGTGGGAGAGGAGGTTTCCGGAGGCGCCGGTCTCGGCCATCACGTCGCCGCGGGCGTTGTGGAGGGGGTGGCTGCGGGCTCCGGAGGGATGGCGGGTGTGGAGGCGTCCGCCCACGCCGCCGCCGGTGTGGCTGGTGAGGCCGGAGCCGTCCCATTCGTGCGCGGGGGAGGAGCCCCGGAAGGAGAAGTGGCGGAGGGTGGGGGACGGGGAGATTTCGCTCCTGGAGATGCGGCGGGAAACAGGATCGTAGCGGTAGGCCCACTCGCCGTTTTCGGCGGGGGAGGCGGTGTTGAGGGCGTAGCGGGTGAGGCGGTCGAAGGAGTCGTGGGTGTAGTGGTCGGTGGCGCCGCCGCGGGTGCGGGTGGCGCGGTTGCCGTTGGGGTGGTATCCGTAGGCGGTGGTGGCGGAGGGGCCGCCGCCGGGGGTCTCGGTGAGGGTGTGGAGCTGGTTGCTGTTGAGGCCGTTGGCGGCGTTACCGTAGCCGAAGGCGCGCAGCAGGGTGGAGGCGGGATGGCCGTCGGTGGCGGTGGAGATGGCGGAGGAGATCCGGTTTTCCGCGAGGTCGTAGCGGTGGAGGACGCCGCGGGTGTGGACGGCGGGGCCGAGGGGGCCGCCGGTGCGGGTGGTGGTCTCGGCGACGAGCTGGTCGCGCTCGTTGTAGGTGTTTTCCACGGTCCGGGAGACGATGCCGGGGTGGGCGGCGGATTCCCCGATGCGGGTGACGTTGGCCAGCAGGTCGTATTGGTAATCGGCGCGGCAGAGGATGGGACCGGCGTTTTCCCGCAGGCGGATGCCGGTGAGGCGGCGGGCCGGATCGAAGCCGCTTTCCCGGAAGAGGCCGTTGGGCATGTCCTCGCGGACGGGGTTGCCGGCGAGGTCGTGGCCGAGGCGGGTCTCGAGCGCGCCCCCCGGGCCGGTCTCCACCACCCGGGAAACGCGGCGGGCGGCATCGCGCTGGATGGAGAGCGAGGCGGCGGTCCCGGCGTCATCGGCCACCAGCGAGAGCAGGCCGTTGAGGTCGTGGCCGTAGGCGGTGGTCACGCCGTTGGAGGTTTCCCCGGCGACCAGGCCGAGGAAGTTGTAGGCGAAGGCGACGGCGGGATCGGCCTCGCCGGGGGCGGGGGGGAGGAGGGGCGCGATGGAGGTGACCCGGCCGTGGAGGTCGCGGCCGAGGTCGAGGCTTTCGGCGGGCGAGGCGGGGAAGGCGATGCGGGTGAGGAGGAAACGGTCGTCGTAGCCGAAGAGGCGGACGTTTCCGGCGGCGTCCGTGCGGGAAAGGGGGAGCAGGGCGTCGTGGGCGGTGGTCTCGGTCCTGGCGCGGGAGTCGTCCGGATCGCGGGTGGTGGTGAGGGTGCGGTGCAGGCCGTCGTGGGTGAAGGCGGTGGCCTGGCCCGCGCCGTCGGTGAGGCGGGTCACCCGGCCGAGTTCGTCGCGGCCGTATTGCTCGGCCACGTTTTCCACGGCGGGCTCCCCGTTTTCATCGGTGAAGGTGACGGGCAGGGTGACGCTCCTGGTCCGTCCGTCCGGGTAGCGGGCGTAGGTGCGGGTGCGCCCCTCGGGATCGGTCAGGGATTGGAGGTTCCCGGCGGGATCGAGGCCGCGCCTCCATACGGGACGGCGGCGGCCGGGGGCGGCGGCGGGGTTGACGACGGGACCGGTGGAGGCGGTCACGCGCCCCGCGGCGTCTCGCCCGTGGTTCCAGGCGTAGCCCAGCGGATCGACCTCGCGGACGATGAGGCCGTTGGGATCGCGCCACCAGGAGGTGACGGGCTCCAGGGTGAGGCCGGACCTGGCGTCCGGGACGGCGGGTTCCTTGATCCACGAGAGCAGGCCGCGGGCGTCGTGACCGCGGGTGGTGAGGTTGCCGTAGGAGTCTCCGGTCCGCCAAAGCGCGCCGTCCGCCGCGTAGTGGCAAGCGACGGACGGGGAGCCGGTCTGGCCGGTCAGCGCGTCGGTGACGGGCGGACCGGTGAGTTTCACCGGCCTTCCCAGGGAGTCGCAGGCGATCTCCCACGCGCTCCAGTTCTCGGGATTCCCGCCGCTGGCAGGCGCGTCGCGGGTTTCCCGGCGGTAGGGGATGCCGGTGCTGGTGTGGGAAATCCTGCGGCGGAGTTCCCCGGCGGAGCCCTCGGCGAAGACGGTCATCCGCGGCCGGTCCAGATCGTCGCGCAGGATGCGGGTGACCAGGGATTCCGGCGGCCCGCCGGAAACGGGGTTGCCATCGGCGTCCAGCGGCGTGCGGATGGCGGTGATCCGGTCCGGCAGGCCGGTCTCCGGATCGTGGCCGTAGCCGGTGCCGGCATAAAGGCTTCCGGAGCTGCCGTCCTCTCCATACCCGCGCAGAACCATCTCAAGCCTGGCGAGGGAATCGAACTTGCAGAGGGTCTCGTAACCGAGCGGATCCGTAACTTTCACCGGGTGGTCCGGCGACAGCGCGAGGTCGTAGTCGATCGTCGTGACGCGGTCGTTGTCCTCGTCCGGGAGGGTGCCGGGCTGGCGTTCGTTTCCGGGCGCGATGGATTTCGTGGTGCGGCCCAGACCGTCGAAGCGGCTGACGGAGATGAAACCGAGCGGGTCGGTGGTGCGGATCTCGCGGGCATCGTCCAGATACAGGACGGAGGAAACGATGTCGGTTCCGGGATCGACGCCGGTGAGGCCTCCCGCCGGATCGAAGCCGAGATTGCGGTTCATGTCCCTGACGGCGCGGGTGACGCGGCCCAGGCCGTCGAGTTCGATGCCGGAGGCGTTGTCCATGGCGTCGCGGCGGAAAACGACGCGCCCGGCCAGATCGCGGCCGTAGGCATGGGAGCTGCCATCTTCCAGGTATGAGGATTCGGGAAGGCCCGAAGCGTCGTACTGCCAGGACCGGATGCCGCCGTTCGGAGAGGTGGTTTCCAGCAGGCGGCCTGACGGACCCCGCTTGTAACCGGTGTGAAGACCCGCCGCATCGTTGCCGATCCTTTCCGGAAACCCGTTGGCATCCAGGGCGATGTCCGTCACCAGATCCGTAACCCACGCCGGATCGCCGGAGCCGCCAAGCGCCTTGCGCGCGATCCTGGTGACCGCGCCGGGAAGGCCCGTGTCATAGGAGTAGTCCACACGCGAAAGGGTGGCGCCCGCCTTCTCCACCCGGACGCTCTCGGTGCGCCCGTGGACGCCACGGACCGGAATGATCACCCGCTCGCGGTGGTCCGTAATCGAGGAAACCCGCATGTGGTCCGGGCCTCCGGGATTGTTCGCGTAACCGAACGCCGTGGTCCGGCCGTAACGGTCGGTGGTGGTGGTGGGCAGCCGGTAACGGGAGCCGAGGAAGCGGTCGCCCGGCAGCGGCGGCGGCTGATAGAAGGGATTCGGCGGTGGAAACGGCTCGTCGTAGGTTGCGGCTGTCGAGCGGTCACCGGAATCGAGGGTGGTTTTGACCGGAAACCCGGCCGCCGCATCATAGGTGAAGGTCATCCCGCTGCCGGGGACATCCGGGCATGACCTTGTGAGGCTTGGAAAAAACAAGGCGGAGGCCGCCGGAAGACGCTTCGCGTCCTCCTCGGGCACCGTCCAGAACAACTCCTGCGGGGAGCCGAACTGGTAAAGCCAGCGGTCGCCGAACATGGTGGTGACTTCCGTCCGGACCGACAGGTCGGCCTGATGCCCCGGAGCCGCGTTGCGAAGGATATGCCGGAGGTCGAATTCCACAACCTTCTGTCCGGGAAGGGTGATGGACGAGACGACAAGGGGATTTCCCGCGGTGTTATAATAAACTCCCGCCGAAGGCGACCACGCGCCGCGCGAGGCGGAAAGCGCCAAATCCGCCTCAAATGATTCGTTCCTGCCGTTTGTTATCCCGCACAGGGCGAAGTGGCGGGTCGGGATACGGTAGAAGCCGCCGGCCGTCGTGGCGAGAAGCATGGACTCCGGGCGCGGGTCTTCCTCGACCAGAAGCCGGTACCCATAGGAAGCGGAGGTGAGGTTTCCCATGCTGTGGGAGGCAAGAACCGGTTGGGGCGGCGAAGCGCGGCCATCGGAATCGAGATCGTACGGCTCGTAGGAATACGAATGACGCACCCCGGAAGGATCCCAGAATCCCGTGACCCTCCCGTTTTCCTGGCGAATCCGCAACTGAAGTTCCGGGCGCCCGCTTACGGAGATCACATCCGGAACAAGATTCGCGGGATTCTGTCCATACTGATGGATGAGGCTCACACCGAAGCGGTCGGTGACGCTTTCCAGACGAAAGTATTCATATCGGGAGTAGCCGGTCGGATTGCCGGTGATTGTCGTGGCCACATCGCGATTGTTCGGGATTTTGAAATCCACCGCGGATTTCCCGTAAACATGGACGAGACCGGTCGCCGGCTGGATCAATGTGAGGGTTCCGCCAGGACCGGTCACCAATGCGATCCCCGCATTCGACGGGTCGGGCAGCATTGTGGGATCGGCAAGAACATGGATTTGGCCGGATTCGTCCCGATACTCGGTGAAGACATGGGAACTCCCCCGGTAATCCGTAACGGCAAGGCGGCTGAGCACGGCCCTGCGATCGTACGGATCCGCCAGCGTTTCGGATTCGTCCGGAGAAACCGGGCTCAACCGCTCCACGGAAGCGGCGAGATTGCCCGTCCAGCCCGGCCCGAAAGGCAGTGCCGCCTGTTCGGACGGATGAAGCCCGAAGGCATCCGTCCAAATCGCCTCCCGGTTCCTTCTGACGACTGACAGGACCAGATCGGATCCGGGAACATCCAGTGAAAAATCCGTCTCCGCATGGTGGAAGCGTCCGGTCAGCGCGTCAACGAAGGTAGGGGATGAGGGGGCCGGCCTGCCGGTCATGCCGACGCGCCGTTCGGGGTCCATGCCCAGGTGACGCTGCCCTCCGGCGAACCCCCCGCTCTCCGGAGCGTTCCGGCTGGCGCCGGTGAGTTGGGAGGGCTGCGAGTCAGCGGCCGCATGGTAGAAGAGGGTGGTGAACGAGCCGAGATTGTGCGAGGCGTGGTTATACGAATACTCGCCACCCGGTTCCGCGGGGGGAATCTCCTCAACCGCCACCTCGACGGTTGCCGTGACGGTGACCGTGAAATTTCCGAGCGCCCCGCCGGGATTCCTGAATTCGAGCCACATCTGCGGATCGTCCTGTTCGCCGGCCTCCAGGGTGGCGTTCACGCCCCAGTCACCCATCCTGCTGGCGGTCTGGGCCCGCATTTGGATTCCGGCGGGCCCGCCGAGCCCCACATGCCAAACGACAACGCAGCGTTTCGACCGGACCGCGGTCCCGGGGCCGTCGCTGAAATACGAGGTCAACTCGCATCCGAGGGGAAGCTCGGCGTAAAGTTTGACATCATCGAAATCCTTGCTTTCCCCCTCCGGAACGACCGAGTCATCGAGGTTCCGGTAGTAGAAGTTTCCCCCGGCCATCACGGACAGGGGCACGCGCGCGGGCACGGGGCCGAGAATCAATTGCCTGTCATAGAGTATTCCCGGAGTGATGACATACTGCGGATTCCCCCCGGTCCCTCCGCTCCCTCCGGCTTCATCTTCATCAAACGGACATTCGTCCGGATGGTAGGGCAGGGCATCCGCCCCCCAATCGTGCGCGACACCGTCCGCGAACGAGATATCAATCGGAGGGTAAACGGGATTCGGGAGCGGAAACCTGTCCTCGACGCCGTGCAGAATATTGACAAAGATCGACCGCCTGATTCCGACGGCGGCCGCGGGATCGCCGAACGATGAGGTGAATTCGGCCGCATACGGCCATCCACCGTAGATTTCACCGCCGGCCTTGATCGCCGAACCGAGATGGAATGGAGTTGTCCAATTCGACTCGTCGGGAGGCGTTTCCACCAGAGACGAACTGGTGAATTCAAAGAACCTCGTTTCCTCGGTAACCTCATGAAGTCCGGAAGGGAATTCACGCCGCCCGAAAAATTCGTCCTGATAGTCCATGACGAGGAAATCCTCCAGCCTGTAGACAGGCATGGCGGGACCGTCCCCGGGCTCTTCCCCTCCGGGTTGTTCGCCAAGAACCGGAACCTGGCCGGTTCCCCTTCCTTGCAGTGTTCCCGTGATCAAAAGTCCGTTCCCGCCGGGGATGATTTCCGCGTCGCCATCTTCCTTGCCCGGTCGCCAAGGGAGATAAACCCGCTGGTTCGGGCTGCCGGTCATGCGTGCCTCGACACGGTCGCCCGGCGCGAGCGCCGAAGGATCGAACACACAGGTGCCGCTTCCCCCGGTCCGCATCCGGAGAATGGGGGATCCTTGGGGTTGGGGCGCGCCGGCAGGCCACCGGAAGAACGCGAGTTCGATGTCGGAAGCCGGATTTCCGTCACGGTTTCTGGTCAAAACCGTCCACTCGCCGCCGACCAACAGCAAAGGCGGCTGCCAGACGGCGGACTTGGCCAGATCCGGCGTCTCGTCGAAGCAATCCAACCGGACAAAGAACTTGTCCGTGGATGAGACGAAGCCATACGCCTTGGTGCCCGCCCCGGACTCGGTGAGCGGGAAATGGCGCCAGTTCACCAGGTCCTCGCTCCACTGCATGAGATAGGTGCGGCCGTTCACGCCCTCCCAATTCGCATTCCATGTGCCGCCGCCACCCGGGGTCAGTTCGACCCGGGGCTGGGGAGCCAGTGCCGGCGGAAACCCCGGGGACAATCCCATCCCGGCCAGGCACAGGCAAAGGATGCGGAGGAGGGATCGCCTCATCGGGTGCTTCCTTTCGGGGGTTTGGTCGTCGGAGTGTCGCGTTTCCAGATGCGAACGGTCACGTCCCCGGGTTTCGGCGGATTGGCCAGCAAATGCGCTCTCATCTCTTTGTTTGCCTTGACCCTCGCGGCATGTGCTTCCGCCATTCTTTTTCCTTCGGTCCGATAAAGCGCGTGCATGCCTTCGAGCAAGTCCATCGCCTCGGCATTGTTCGCTTCGCCCTCCAAAACCACGAAAGCGGGACCGGCAACGCCCAAATCCGGAAGCGCCGGAACATCGGGTGCTCCGGAAATCCACCGCAGGTCGGCCTTCAGTTTATCGCTACTCGCAACCGCCTCGTTTCCAATTCCCATTATCAGCCCGTATTCCTTGGTTTTGCCATCCTTACCCGTGACACGGAAGGCTGAAAATCCACTGAAATGATTGAAATCGAGGTTCGACAAAGCGGTTATCGCTTTAGCCGCCCGCCCGGCCGGACAGCACTGGAGAAGAGCGCGCGATTGATCGTACACCGTCGCGGAAACAAGCGCCACCCGCGCGTGCGGATCCTCCGCGGCCATTTCCGGGAATCGGGAGGTTTCACCGGAATCGGGAGTTTCGCTCACAGGCGGTGGCGTTGGTGGCGGCAATTCCGGATCCCGCACCAATTGCACGGTTTCCGTGATTGTTCCGCTAACCGGAGGCAGGCCGGACATGGGCGGAGGTTTGATAACATGTATCCGGCGGGTTTCGGAAACCTTGACTTTGAATTCAGGCAATGCCGGGTGTGTGGGAGCGGGTTGCACGGTCCCGTCCCCGATTCGATCCGGGATCGAGGCCATCACGGCAGGATCCGGGATGCGCACCCCGCCTCCCGGCTGGGACGGCTCCCCTCCTCCACAGACACATGCCGCGCCAATCATAAGATGCGGCACCAATAGACCCGGGCAGTGAAGTTTCACGATGCCGTCATGCTCCGGATAATTCCCTGGCGGTCAAGAGAATTGCAGTCTTTATCGCTGAAAAATATGACCTGAATATAGAACCCATTCAAGTTCAGGGAAATAGCCAGACTCCGCAGTCATGGATGCAGGAACGTGGGCTGAACGATTGCGACACGCCGTACCGGAGGAATTGACAAAACTGCGAGAAGCCCGCGGCATGTCGAAAAACGAGCTTTCGGCAAGAACCGGCCTTGCCCGGTCTTTCATCACGGTCCTGGAGCAGGGAGGCGCCGCCCCATCCGTGGAAAGCCTCGGCCGGATCGCTTTTGTGTTGGGGATTTCCGCTGGAGAAATTCTCAAACGCGCGGAGAAACGAATTGGCGGGCCACCACGATTTAAAAAAGCGGGCTCCGGTCCCAAACCCCCGGGAACGGGTAGCGCCTTGCCACGGAAGACGGCACGACCCGGAAGGAACGCCGCCCCCTGAAGGCGGAAATGCCGGACATCCCAACGCCTTCTGAGACCTTGCGCGGGCCGCCCTCAGGGTTTAGCCCTTGGCCATGGATCTCGCCGAATTCCGCAAAGAATATTCCGACCGCGGCCTGCACCGGGAGGAACTGAATCCGGATCCGGTCGCGCAGTTTTCCGAGTGGTTCATCCAGGCCACCGAACTCGCCGTGCACGAGCCGAACGCGATGACCCTCGCCACCGTGGATGAAACCGGCATGCCCTATCAGCGGACGGTCCTGCTCAAGTACTTCGACAAGGACGGCTTCGTGTTTTTCACCAACTACGGCAGCCGCAAGGCCGCGCACATCGCCGCCAATCCCCGCGTCTCGCTCCTCTTCCCGTGGATCACGCTGGAACGCCAGGTGATCATCCAGGGCCGCGCGGAGCGGATCGGCACCGCGGAATCCCTGCGCTACTTCGCCTCCCGCCCGCGCGAATCGCAGATCGGCGCATGGGTTTCCAACCAGAGCGAGGTGATCACCTCCCGGAAATTCCTGATGCAGAAACTCAACGAAATCCGCGAGAAATTCCACCAGGGCGAGATTCCGCTCCCATCCTTCTGGGGCGGCTATCGCGTGGTTCCGGAAATGATCGAGTTCTGGCAGGGCGGACCCGCGCGGCTGCACGACAGGTTTCTCTATCAGAAACCCGGCGCAGGCTGGGAAATCTCCCGCCTCTCGCCCTGAGCACGCCGCCATCCGATTCGAAACCGGAGCCAAGATTCCTCTTCCACCCCGCCCGGAATCCCGTTATTCCAATACTCCCATCCCCAATAAAACCATGGACATCCTCGGCTTCATCAAAGGTGAACTCCTCGAAATCATCGAGTTCAAGGACGACTCGCGCGACACCCTCTCCTGGCGCTTCCCGGACGACGACCACGCCATCAAGAACGGCGCCCAGCTCATCGTCCGCGAAAGCCAGGCGGCGCAGTTCGTTTACGTCGGCCAATATGGCGACTGCTTCGGCCCCGGCAAGCACTCGCTGACCACGGAAAACATCCCGGTCCTCACCAAGCTCAAGGGCTGGAAATACGGGTTCCAGTCGCCCTTCAAGGCGGATGTCTACTTCGTCACCACCCGCCTCTTCACCGGCAACAAATGGGGCACCGCCAACCCCGTGATGATGCGCGACGCGGACTTCGGCGTCGTTCGCCTCCGCGCCTTCGGCACCTTTGATTTCAAGATCACCGATCCCGCCGTGTTCCTCCGCGAGGTTGCCGGCACGGACCATCATTTCCGCCTCGATGAATTCGCCGACACCATGCGCTCGCGCATCGTCAGCGTCTTCAGCGAGGCCCTCGCCTCCTGCGGCGTGCCGGCCCTCGATGTCGCCTCGCGCTACTCGGAACTCGGCGACGCCCTCCTGCCGCTCATTAATCCGCAGACCGCCACGAAGTATGGCATCGAGATCACCAGCTTCCTCGTGGAAAACGTGTCGGTTCCACCCGAAGTCGAGGCCGCCATCGACAAACGCTCCAGCATGTCGGCCATCGGAAACCTGAACGACTACGTGAAATTCCAGATGGCCGAATCCATGACCAAGGCCGGCGACGGCGGCGGATCCGCCGCGGCAGTTCCCGCGCAGATGGCCATGGGTTTCGGTCTCGCCCAGGAGATGATGAAAAACATGCAGCAGGCCCCGCCACCGCTCCCCGGCGCGGCTCCCGCCGCCGCCGCCGGCGTTCCCGATCTGATGAGTCCGGCACAAGCCGCCGAAGCGCTCGGCGTGACCGAGGCGGACGTCATTTCCTCCCTCGAGGCGGGCGACCTGAAAGGCAAGAAAATCGGCTCCGCCTGGCGCATCACCAGGGCGGCGCTCGACGCCTTCCTCGCGGATTGACGGAGATGAGATGGGAGAACGGAATTCATTTTCCCAATCTCCAATCTCCAATTCCCAATCTCCCTTCCAATGCCCGAAGTCAGCGCGTTGCGGAAGCATCCCTGTCCCGAATGCGGCGGGGATGCCGAGTGGAACCCCTCGAAGCAGGCTCTCGCCTGCCCGTACTGCGGCACCGTCCTGCCATGGAACGACGGCGGGGACCCGATGGGCGCCGCCATCGTCGAACACGACCTCGAGGAAGCCCTCGCCGCCGTCCCCGATGACTCGCGAGGGCTGGGCGCGGAGAAAAAATCCGTGCGCTGCGAAAGCTGCCGCGCCATCAGCATCTTCGATCCCGACCGCGCCGCCCAACGCTGCGACTTCTGCGGTTCGCCCGCCATCGTCCCGGCCGATGATCTTCCGGACGCCATCACTCCGGAAAGCCTGCTGCCCGCCATCGTTCCCCAGCCGCAGGTGCGCGATTCACTCCGCAAATGGTATGGCAGCCGCTGGTGGGCTCCCAACAAACTCAAACGCGCCGCCCTCACCGACACCCTCCACGGAGTTTATCTTCCCTACTGGACCTTCGACGCGCATGTGGACGCGGATTGGACCGCGGAATCGGGTTATTATCATTACGAAACCGAGCACTACACCGACTCCACCGGCAAGCGCCAGAGCCGCCGGGTCCGCCGCACCCGCTGGCAGCCGAGTTCCGGAAGCCTCTCCCACTTCTTCGATGACGACGCCGTGCCCGGCACCGTCGGCATCCACACCGCCTTGCTGCGTCAGGTCGAACCGTTTCCCACCCTCACCGATTTGAAACCCTACGATCCCGCCTACGTCCGCGGCTGGACCGTCGAACGCTATCAGGTGGACCTCCGCCAGGCCGCCCAGGCCAGCCACTTTCAAATGGAGGCCGTCGTCCACCAACTCTGCGAGCGCGATGTCCCCGGCGACACCCACCGCAACCTCCAGGTCCAGTCGTTCTATCAGGGCCGCACTTTCAAACACATCCTCGTCCCCGTCTGGCTCGCCACCTACACCTATGGCTCCAAGTCGTTCCAAGTGGTCGTCAACGGCCACACCGGAAAAATGGCCGGCGAACACCCGCTCAGTTGGGTGAAAATCACCCTCGCCATCCTCGCGGCGATCCTCGTGCTCGCCATCATCCTCACACTCGCACAAGGGTAGGCCCAACCGCGGGGCCGCGAGTGCTCGTCGCGCCACCGCTTGCGGGAGATTTCCCGCGCACCGGATGGGAAATTCAAACGTCCTGATCCGGCTGGAAAATGATATTGCCCAATTCAGGCGCCACCTGCCCCAACCCCAACGGGGTTGCGTCCCCTGGGCGGCCGGCAATGGAGAAACGACCTTACTGTCGTTTCATGTCCGTGCGCGGCCAGGGAAAGAGGCGCGGCAAGGCGCCTCCTCCTCAGGCGCGTCGCTCGCATCCACCCGATTGTCCCATTCCATTTTTGACCGAATCGATGTCTGGCCGCCAAACCCTCACCCGCTCTCCGGCAGGAAAGTGGGAAACGCCACGCCGCGCTCCGGGGGACATGGCGCGGTGGACTGGGCGACATGCAGTTCGATGTTTCGCGCGCCCCACGAGTAGGCGGTTCTAACAAGATTGGCCGCCGCGCAGGGGACGAGAAACACGATGTCCCGCCCGCGCAATCCATCGAGGGCGGTCCATAGCAGCGCGGCGGCCACCGTTTCATCGGCGGCCACACCCGGGCCGAGCATCTGGAAATCCGGGTGCACACTCGCCACCAGGCAGCCGGCAGGCGCGCCGTCGCTTCCCTCCGCCACCAGCACGCGCCAATCGCCCGCCTTGTTGCGAAGGAAGAAATCGTAGTCCTTCATCCGCCGGATTCCCCGCATCGAGTGTTCGAGGTCGGCGATCCGCTCCGCCTCGTCGGGCCGCGCCCCTCTAACAGCACCGGCGCCCGGCGGCGCGGGCACCGGCATGCCGCCCTCGGGCACCCGCAGCATCATGTCCTGATGGATCGCGCCGGGAACGAAGCCCAGCCGGGTATAAAGCGAGAACGAATCGAGATTCAGCAAACTCGAAACCAGCCGCGCCGGTTTGCCCGCCTCCGCCGCCTTCGCCAGCACGGTTTCCATCATCGCCCTGGCCACCCCGCGTCCCGCCGCTTCCGGCGCGGTGGCCACGATGCCCACGCCGAGGTGGGTCTCCCGCTCATGGGAGAAACAAACGCCCAGCAGTTCTCCGGAACCCGCATCCCGCGCGACGACGCACTCCCCGGGGTCCAGCGCCTCATAGACCCGTGGAAACAGCAAAAACGGCTCGTGGTTTTCACCAAAACGCCACCCCTGCCGCAGCCGGCTCTCATACCAGTCGACCAGCGACCGGTGAAGCAGCCGCGCCACCTCCCCGTGATCGCCCGGACCCATGATTGCGAGTTGAAACGCGCCCGCCATGCCCCAGCAAGCCCCCGCCCGGCCGCCAGGTCAATCCGCCAAACCATCGGGCGCGGGATTTCGTTGTCGCCTCCCCGGGAGTTCGGGTTGAAATCCACGGAGCGTTCCCCATGATCGCCGCCATGCCGCTCATCGCCAACGCCCGAATCGCCAGCGAAGACTCCCCGATCCCCGCCGAGGGCGATGTGCTCATCGCCGACGGCCGGATCGCCGCGGTTGGCAAATCATTGACCGCTCCTGAAGGCGCCCGGGTGATCGATGCCCGCGGCCGGATCCTCATGCCCGGCATGTTCGATGCCCACGTGCATTTCCGCGAACCCGGATTCGAGGCCAAGGAAACCATCGCCACCGGCGCGGAAGCCGCCATCAACGGCGGGGTCACCGGCGTGGTCATGATGCCGAACACCAGCCCCGCCCTCGACAACGGCACGGTGGTCGGCCAGGTGCTGGAAATCGCGAAACGCACGGCACGCATCCCCGTTTACACCTCGGGCTGCGTCACCAGGGGCCGCCACGGCAAGGAACTCGCCGGCATCGACGGCATGCGCGCGCGGGGCGTCATCATGCTCACCGACGATGGCGACACCACCGCCGATCCCGCCGTGTTGCTGCGCGCCATGCAATACGCCTCCGAGTTCGGCATGTTCTTCGCCAGCCATTGCGAGGTGCCGGAACTCGCCGGTCCCCGCGCGCTCAACGAGGGAGCCATGAGCTATCGCCTCGGCATCATGGGCTCGCCCGCATGCGCCGAGGAAATCATCATCGACCGCGACATCCGCCTCGCCCGCGCCGCCGGCGCCCACATCCACATCCAGCACGTCTCCAGCAGGCTCGGCATGGAAACCATCCGCTGGTGGAAACAGCGCGGCGACGTGAAAGTCACCGCCGAAGTCGCCCCGCACCACCTGCTTTTCACCGACGAGGACATCGGCGACTACGACACCCACTACAAGATGAACCCGCCGCTGCGCACCAGGGCCGACAACGAGGGGCTGCTGGAGGGATTGCTCGACGGCACCTTCGATCTCATCGCCACCGACCACGCGCCGCACACCCCCTTCGAGAAATCCCAGGATTTCGCCAGCGCGCCCAACGGCATCACCGGCCTGGAAACCGCGCTGGTTTCACTCCACCACTTCTTCGTCGCCACCGGCAAATTCGGCTGGGACCTCGTCGTGAAACGCTACAGCGCCGAACCCCGCCGCTTCATGCGCCTCCCCGCCGTTTCCATCGAGCCCGGCCAGCCCGCCGACCTCATCCTCTTCGATCCCGACCGCGAAACGGCCTTCACCAGGGAGTTCATGAAATCGAAGTCCCAAAACACCCCCTTCCTGGACAAAACCCTGCGCGGCAGCGTGGACCTGGTGGTGCTGGGGAACGAGATTCTGTTAGAGCGCTGAAAGGAGCGTCCCGTGCCCGGCCAACCGCCACCGGATGCCCCGCCGCCGCCTTCGCCAGCGGCGATCCTCCCCCGGCGGAAATGGCGGGCTTTGTGGATCACCGGCACGGTTTCGATCCTCGCGTTGATCGGGATGGGGGTTATGAAAATCCGCGGGCAAAGGATGAAAGCGGATCGTGTGGAGGCAATTGGCAACCTGCGCTCCATGTCGCTGGCGTTTTATGAATTTGAGAACGCATACGGCCGTTTCCCCGACGACGGCACCGCACCGGAAGTCAAGGAGGTCACCGAATCCAAGCTGACCTTGGGAAACCGAAACTCGAATGATTATTTCCGTCAGTTGATCGCGGCGGAAGTATCACAGAGCGAGAGTATGTTCTACGCCAGGATCCCCGGCTGCCGCAAACCGGACAATGTCTTCAGTTCGACCAACGCATTGAAGAAAGGCGAGGTCGGATTCTCCTACATCGCTGGACTCTCATCCGCCTCTCATCCGAAGCGGCCGCTGGTGGTCACGCCCTTGATTCCCGGCACCGGTCGTTTCGATCCGAAGCCCTTCGGCGGTTATGCCCTGATCCTGCCCGTTGATGGCTCGATCACCCGCAGCGGGCCGTTTCATCCGATCAACCCGAAGGGCGAAGTCATCGACGCGTCCGGCAAACACGTCCCCGATCCCGCGAATCCGATCTGGGGCGGCGAGAAGCCGGTGATCAGGTGGCCGGATCTTTGAGCGGGCATCAGATCAACTCCGCCGCGATTGGGTCCACCAGCGCGCGGCCGCGGCCGGTGAGGATGAGGTGGCCGTTTGAAATCACCGCCAGCCCTTCGTCCGCGAGGGCGTCGGCACGGAGTTTTCCCGGATCGTCCAACAGGCCGAGCGGAATGCCGCGCCTGGTGCGCAGGCCGAGCGCGATCCGTTCGATCCGCAACGCCTCCGCATCGAGGGCCTCGCATTCGTCGATGGCATGACCGAGTTTTGCGATACGTTCCACATAAGCGGCGGTGTCGGCCACGTTGCGCGAGCGCGTGTGGTCCATCGTGCTCACCGCCGAGGGGCCGAGTCCGAGATATTCCTCGCCGCTCCAGTAGCCCTCGTTGTGGGTCGAGCGCATGCCGGGTTTGGCATGGTTGGAGGTCTCGTAGTGATCGAATCCGGAATTTGTTAGATAACCCGCCGCCAGATGGAAGAACCGCGCGTCCACATCCTCGTCCGGTTTCACCTCGCCGCGTTTCAGCGACTCGAAAAACGCGGTGTCCTCCTCGTAGGTCAGGTTGTAGGCGGAAATGTGATCGGGTTCCAGCGAGACGGCGCGTTCCAGCGTTTCGCGCCAATCGTTTTCCGATTGGCCCGGGATGGAAAACATCAGGTCGATGTTCACCTGCGGCATGCCGGCGGCGCGGAGGACGCGCACCGATTCCGCCGCCTGCTCCGCCGTGTGTTCGCGGCCGAGGGTTTCCAGAACATGCGGCGAGAACGACTGGATGCCGAGAGACACGCGGGTGACGCCGAGTTCACGGAACAGGCCGGCCTTGCGTTCGTCGAATGTCGCCGGATTCGCCTCCATCGTCACCTCGTCCAGCCCGCCGAAGTCCGCCACTCCGCGCAGACCGTCAAACAGACGCGTCAGATGGCCCGGCGACAGCATGCTCGGCGTGCCTCCGCCAAGATAAACCGTGCGTACGGGGCCGGTCACCCGTTTCCCCGCCTCCGCCACCATGGCGTCCACAAACGCGCCGATGCCCGTGTTTCCCGGCGTGTGCTTGTAAAACGAGCAATACGGGCAGATCCGGTGGCAGAACGGGATGTGGAGGTAGAGCAGCATGTCCCCGCACAGCATTCCCACGCGGCGGACCTCTTGACAACCATTGGTATCGCCACCGCCCTCCCGGGACTTCCGCATGTCGCGGGTTTCCCGTCTGGACAAAACAATCGCCGATTCTAGCTTCGCTCTATCCAAGCACCATGGAATACGCACCCGATCCCGCCCATCAGCTCCCTCCGGACGACGTTGCCGCCATCGACGAACTCGGCAAAACCTACCAAGCCTTCCGCGAGGAACTCGGGAAAATCATCATCGGCCAGGACGATGTGATCGAGCGCCTCGCCATCTGCCTCTTCGCCCGCGGCCACGCCCTGCTCATGGGCGTTCCGGGACTGGCGAAAACCCTGCTCGTTTCCTCGGTCGCCCAGACCTTCGACCTGTCATTCAACCGCATCCAGTTCACGCCCGACCTGATGCCGGCCGACATCACCGGCACCGACATCATCCAGGAGTCCGGCGTCGGCGGCAAACGCGAGTTCGAATTCATCCGCGGTCCGGTGTTTGCAAACATCGTGCTGGCAGACGAAATCAACCGCGCCCCGGCCAAGACGCAGTCCGCCATGCTCGAGGCCATGCAGGAAAACAAGGTCACCGTGCTCGGCCGCACCTACCCGCTCCAGCAGCCGTTTTTCGTCCTCGCCACGCAAAACCCCATCGAGCAGGAAGGAACCTACCCGCTGCCCGAGGCCCAGCTCGACCGCTTCATGTTCCTCATCGAGGTGGACTACCCTTCCGCCGACGAGGAGAAACGGATCGCCCGCGAGACCACCGGCACCGCCCGCCAGGCACTCAGCCACCTGCTCGACGGCCCCAAGGTCCTCGCCTACCAGCAGCTCGTCCGCCGCGTGCCCGTCCCCGAGCACCTCTACGAATACGCCGTGCAGATGGTCCGCAAAACCCGGCCCGGCCAGCCCGAGTCTCCCCAATGGGTCAGGGAAACCGTCGGCTGGGGCGCAGGCCCGCGCGCCGTGCAATACCTCATCCTCGGCGCCAAATCCCGCGCCGCCCTCCGCGGGGCCTACATGGCCTCGCTCGAAGACCTCGAAGCCGTCGCCCCCTCCGTGCTCACCCACCGCGTGATCACCAACTTCGCGGCGGAGTCGCAGGGCATGACATCGAAGAAGATCGTCGAGCGGTTGGTAAGGGAAATGCGGGATGCATGACTTCATCGACAACGCCCTCCTCTCCCGCCTCGGCGCGCTGCCCATCGAGTCGCGCGTGCCGATGATGGGCAACGTCGCCGGCAAGCACCGCTCGCCGCACCGCGGATCCTCGGTCGAGTTCGCGGAATACCGGAAATACGTCCCTGGCGACGACACCCGCCGCCTCGACTGGAAGGCCTTCGCGCGTTCGGACCGGTTTTACATCAAGGAATTCGAGGCCGACACCAACCTGCGCGCCTACTTCGTCGTCGATGCCTCCGGGTCGATGAACTTCGCCGGACGTGGCGAATCGAAAATCCAATACGCCCGCCGCATCGCGGCGTCGCTCGCCTACCTGTTAGTCAACCAGGGCGACGCCGCCGGTCTCTCGATCTGCACCGACAAGCTCCACCTCGAAGTGCCCCCCAGCCGCCGCGCCGCGCATCTCGAACGGTTTTTCACCACCCTCGGAAAACTCGAACCATCGGGAGAAACCGGACTCATCCGGGCCCTCCACACGATTTCCGAAAAAATCGGCCAGCGCGCCTTCGTCGTCATCCTCTCCGACCTTTTCACCGACCCCGCGCTGTTAG
This sequence comes from uncultured Luteolibacter sp., assembly GCA_964554865.1. Taxonomy (GTDB): domain Bacteria; phylum Verrucomicrobiota; class Verrucomicrobiia; order Verrucomicrobiales; family Akkermansiaceae; genus Luteolibacter. Next base: position 17,493 of record CAZKQK010000089.1, read on the forward strand.
GCGACGCGCTCCAGCACCTCCGCTACCGCAAGCACGACATCTCGGTATTCCACCTCATGGACCCGCTCGAACTCGGCTTCGAGTTCGAACGCCCCCACCGCTTCGTCGATCTCGAGGACGGCGCCTCCATCGTCGCCGAGCCCACCCTCATCGCCGAGGAATACAAAACCGCCCTGCGCGACTTCCTCACCAAGGTCCGCGCCAAATGCCACGACGCCTCCGCCGACTATCAACTCGTCACCACCGACACCCCGCTGGAGCCGCTGCTACGGGATTTCCTGACCGCGAGGCTGCCGAAGTCAAAAAGATAAATGTTATTTCTCTCCCCATTGCTCTTGTGGTTCCTCGCGGCGGCCGCGGTGCCGATCGCGATCCACCTGATCAACCGCCGGCGTCACAAGACGATCCAGTGGGCGGCCATGCAGTTCCTGCTCAAGGCCGCGCGCCAGTCGCGCGGGAAAAAGAAGCTTCGCCACATCCTCATCCTCACCTGTCGCACCCTCGGCATCGCCGCGCTCGCGCTGGCCGCCGCACGGCCCATCGTCTCCGACCTCATGGGCTGGGGCGGCGGCCCCATCGATAACGTCGTGCTTCTGTTAGACCGCTCCTCCTCGATGGAAATCAAACCCGGCGACGGCCTCGATTCCCGCCGCCAGACGGTGCTCCGCAAAGTCCGCGAAGCCATGTCCGGCCTCGGGGCCACCAGGCTTGTGCTCATCGACAGCGCCTCCGGCAAACCCCAGGAGGTGGCCTCGCCCGATATCCTCGCCGAGATCTCCTCCACCGCCGCCACCGACACCGCCGCCGACTTTCCCACCCTGCTCACCCGCGCCGCCGAGTATCTTTCCGGGTCCACCGGCCGCGCCGAGATCTGGCTGGCCTCAGACCTCCAGGAAAGCAATTGGCGGCCGGACGACGAAAGCTGGGCCGCCGCGCGCGCCAGCATCGCCAGTCTGCCGCGCCGCCCCGCCATCCGCGTGCTCTCGCTCACCGGACCCACCTCCGCCAACACCCTGGTGCGTCTCCTCGGCTCCCGCCGCTCGGCCGACGAACTTCTGCTCGACCTCGAAGTCCTGCGCTCCGGCGAAGCCCGCTCAAGCACCTCCGTCCCGCTCACCACCCATCTCAACGGCACCCGCACCACCGAAAACCTCACCCTGCCCGGCCAGTCCCTGCGTTTCCAGAAACGCATCGCCCTTCCCGCAGGCAGCGAGTCCGGCTACGGCTGGGTCTCCACCCCGGCTGATGGCAACCCGCGCGACAGCGTCTCGTTTTTCGCCTACGGCCCCGCCCGCCCGGTGAAATCGCTCGTTGTCTCGCCGCCCGGCGAAAGCGCGGACTACCTCCAACTCGCCGCCGCGCCTCCCGGCCTCGGCAACTTCATCACCCAGCCCGTCGATCCCGCCCGGGCCGCCGCCGCGATCACCAACGACCTCGCCGCCATTGTCTGGGCCGCTCCGCTTCCCTCCGGCCCCGCCGCGGACGCCCTCCAACGCTACCTCGCATCCGGCGGCCACGTCGTTTTCCTCCCTCCCGGCACCAATAACGACGCCACCTTCAACGACATGAAATGGTCGCCCGTCACCGAGGCCGATCCCGGGAAATTCCTCATCCTCAAGGACTGGAACCGCAGCGACGGCCCGCTCCGCGACGGCATCGACGGCAGCCCCGTCGCCGGCAACCGCCTCAAGGCCATCCGCCGCCAGATCCCCATCGGCGGTGCCACACCGCTCGCCACCTGGGAAGATGGCGAGGCTTTCCTCTCACGCCGCATCACCGACCACGGCACCGCGTGGTTCCTCGGATCGATCCCCGATTACACTTGGTCGAACCTCGGCGATGCCGACGTGCTGCTCCCCGCCATCCAGCGTGTTCTAACAGCCGGCGCCGACCGCTTCGACGCCTCTTACATCGCCGCCGTGGGATCCGCCGCCGCCCGCCCGCTCGCCGGGGAAACCCTCGTCCGCATCGATGACCATGGCGCCAAGGACTCCGCCAACGCCGCCTTCGAGGCAGGCGTCCTCCGCCTCGGCGAGCGACTCATCGCCCTCAACCGCCCCGCCGCCGAAGACAGCCCGGAAATCCTCGCCCGCGAGACCCTCGACGCCGTCCTCGAAGGCACCGGCTACACCCTCCTCGACCAGGCCGGCCAGGGCGGCGACCCCTCGCTCGCCCGCGATGTCTGGCGTGCCTTCCTCATCGCCATGCTCCTCTTCCTCATTGCCGAGGCCCTCCTCTGCCTGCCGAAAAAAGAGGAGGCGCAGGCGCTTCCACAGCTATCCCCGCGCTGATGATTTCAAATCTCCAATTTCAAATTTCAAATCCCTCTTCCTGTTAGTGCTCCACCTAAGCCCCACCCCTCTCACCCTCTGGACCGGCATCATCGCGCTGCTGCTCACCGGGGTGTTGTCATTTCTCTCGTGGAAACGCGGCGCCCGCCGCGGACGTGCCGCCGTTCTTGAGATCCTGCGCATGCTCGCCGTCGCCGCCGTGGTCATCCTTCTGTGGCAACCCGAATGGCGCACCGTCATCCATCCGGACGCCAAACCGGAAATCGCCATCCTCTGGGACGATTCCAAGTCGATGACCACCATCGACGCCACCCTGCCGCCCGCGCTTTCCGACAAATCCGAAGTCGTATCCCGCGCCGATTGGGTGAAACGCGCCCTCGCCTCCGATCTCTGGAAACCCCTCGCCGCCGATGGCGCCAACGAGGTCACCACCACCCCCTTCGCCACTCCGGACCCAGAACGACCCGCGCTCTCCGGCACCGACCTCGACCAGCCGCTCACCGGACCGCTCGAAAAACAATCGAACCTCCGCGCCGTCGTCCTCTTCAGCGATGGCGATTACAACCTCGGCCAGCCTCCGGTCGTCGCCGCCCAGAAATACCGCCTGCGCGGCGTGCCGCTGTTTCCCGTGCCCGTCGGCAGCCAGTCCCGCCTGCCGGATCTCGATCTCCTCACGGTCTCCGCGCCCGCCTACGGCATCGTCGGTGAGAACGTGCAGATCCCCTTCACCATCCGCTCCTCGCTCGACCGCCAGGTGCGCACCATCGTCCGCCTGCGGGACGATGCCGGACGCGAGCAAACCAAGGACCTCGTCCTCCCGCCCAACGCGGAAACCCACGAATCCGTCCTCTGGCGGCTCGAAAAGGAAGGCGCGTCCACCCTCGAACTCTCCATCCCCGTGGCCGACGGCGAATTGATATCATCTAACAACTATCGGAAATTCGTCATCGCCGGACGCCCGGAGAAAATCCGCGTGCTGGTCATCGAGAGCCTTCCGCGCTGGGAATACCGCTTCCTGCGCAACGCCCTTTCGCGCGACCCCGGCGTGGAACTCTCCTGCCTGCTCTTCCACCCCGAACTCGGCCCCGGCGGCGGCAAGGACTACATCGACAAGTTTCCCGGGAAACCCGGGGAACTCGCCAAATACGATGTCATCTTCCTCGGCGACGTCGGCGTGGCCAAGGACCAGCTCACCGCCGAACAATGCGCGCTCATCCGCGGCCTCGTGGAAAACCAGGCCTCCGGCGTGGTGTTCCTGCCCGGCCCGCGCGGCAACCAGTTCAGCCTCCTGGACACCGAACTTTCCGACCTCATGCCCGTCATCCTCGACGACGCCCATCGCAACGGCATGTCCGAGTCCATCGCCGCGCCCCTCACCCTCACCAGCGAGGGCCGCGCCTCGCTGCTCACCATGCTGGGATCCAACGAGGAGGAAAACCCCGGCATCTGGCGCAGGCTTCCCGGCTTTTACTGGCACGCCCCCGTCATCAAGTCCAAGGCCGGCACCGAAGTTCTCGCCACCCATGGCAACCGCCGCGGCAAGTTCGGCCCCATCCCGCTCCTCGTCACCAAACCCGCCGGCAACGGCAAGATCCTCTTCATGGGCATCGACTCCGCATGGCGCTGGCGCCGCGGCGTCGAGGACCTCTACCACTACCGCTTCTGGGGCCAGGTCGCCCGCTGGATGTCCTACCAGCGCAACATGGCGTCCGGCCAGCGCGTCCGGCTCTTCTTCACCCCGGAACGCCCGGAGCCCGGAGCCACCGTCACCCTCAACGCCAATGCCTTCGACCCCAACGGCGCGCCCATGGAAAGCGGCGCCGTCGCCGTTGATCTAACAGCCCCGGACGGCCGCACCCGTCGCATCGAACTCCAGAAAAACGATTCCGCCTGGGGTGCCTTCAGCGGCCGCTTCAAGGTGGATCTTCCCGGTGAATGGAAACTCCGCGCCACCGCCAGCGGAGCCGAGGACAAGCCGCTCGATACCACCATCCTCGCACAAGGCGTCGAAATCGAGAAAACCGGCCAACCCGCCCGCCCCGAAGTCCTCGACGAACTCGCCCGCGTCTCCCGCGGCCGCGTCATCCAGCCCACCCAGCTCGGCGAACTCATCCGCGAAATCTCCGCCCTCCCCGAGCCCCGCCCGCTCGAAACCCGCATCCCCCTCTGGTCCCACTGGGCCACCATCGCCTCCCTCATCGCCCTGCTGGGCGTGTTCTGGACCGGCAGGAAACTCAACGGGATGTTCTGATTCTTCGGGGACATCCCGGCTGATAACCCCTTGCCTGTGAATTGCGCCACGAGCCCCGGGCATGGCGTTTGAACTGGCAATTCCCTTCCATCAATCCTAGGAACAGCCGGAACGAATCCATGCCTGCCCGGAAAAAGACATCATCTTCCAAAGACACCACCGCCCGCCTCGGTTTCGAAACCAAGCTCTGGCTCGCCGCCGACAAGCTCCGCAACAACATGGACGCGGCGGAGTATAAACACGTCGTCCTCGGCCTCATCTTCCTGAAATACATCTCCGACGCCTTCGAAGCGCACCACGCCAGGCTCCTCGCCGGCGGAGGCGACTACGCCGGAGCAAACCCCGAGGATCCGGACGAATACAAGGCGGAAAACATCTTCTGGGTGCCGCAGGAGGCCCGCTGGTCCTTTCTCCAGGCCCACGCCAAATCGGGCAAGGAGGACCCGGCCACGAAGAAAAAGAAGGACATCGGCATCCTCGTGGACGATGCGATGGACGCGCTGGAAAGGGACAACCCGCGTCTCAAGGGTGCGCTGACGAAGAACTATGGGCGAGCGGATTTGGATAAGCACCGCCTCGGCGAACTGATCGACCTCATCGGCTCCATCGAGTTGTCCGGCAGGGACCGCTCTCCGAGCGGTCCGGTGGATGGTGGCTCCTACTCGGCTTCCGGGGCCGTTTTCACGAACAAACCCTCCCCCGCCGGACGGCCCGGAGGCCCGTCCCTGCCTTCGGCGCGTAGCGACTTCGACATCCTCGGCCGCGTCTTCGAATACTTCCTGACAATGTTCGCCAGCGCGGAGGGGAAGAACGGCGGGCAATTCTACACGCCGTCCTGCGTCGTGCGCCTGCTGGTGGAAA
>CAZKQK010000090.1:0-22841 GCA_964554865.1 uncultured Luteolibacter sp.
GCCGCGCGCGCTCGGCTGGCTCAACCGAAACGCCGAATTTGGCCCTGCGAACGCCCAAGGTGACTCACAGATTCCCGCCAAAAAGCTATGAATACACCACAAGACCCCGCCGGGACTCTGTTGAGTCCACCGTCTTGTTCGCTGTCTATTCACGAGATGGCGCGACACGGAATGGAGCTGCCCCATGGAACGCGCATCAAGACGACACGAGGTGGCATCCCTACAGGAGGAACGCATGAGATCAATCTCCAGAACGCCAACAAGATCAGTGAGGCATTTACCGACCCTCGTCCATTCTGGTGCTATGGATGGCGGGACTTGCACGACTCCTTGATTCTTCCAGCGAACGCATAAGCGCTGGCACCGACATGAGCGAATTCGACGATACTTTCACGCTGGACTCCGACGCTCATGTCGGTTGTCCAGCCGCGCCTTGTTCGCCGTGCCGGTTCGCGTATGCCGATCCGCCCTACTATGGACTGGCTGAAAAGTTCTATGGACACCTCCACTCGGAAGCCGCCGAATACGACAAACTCGAAACGCACGCCGCGCTGATCGAGCGCATGACCGCTGGATACGATGGCTGGGCAATGTCGCTCCACTCCCCGGCACTCCGCGACATCCTGCCACTCTGCCCGACTGATGCGCGGGTCATGGCATGGGTGAAGCCGTTCGCGTCGTTCAAGCCTGGCGTCGGCGTGGCCTATGCGTGGGAGCCTGTCATCGTGTGGGGCGGAAGGCGGCGCACGCGCCAACAGTTTACGGTGCGCGACTGGCACGCCTGCAACATTACTCTCAAACGCGGATTCTGCGGGGCAAAGCCGGAAGGCGTAGTTCGCTGGCTCCTCGACGTGCTCAATGCTGAAAAGCACGACACCATAGACGACTTGTTTCCCGGATCGGGTGCCGTCTCGGTGGCAATCGAAAACTGGCGGACGGAGAGAACGCTTTTTTGTCCGGCGAACGCCGATGTGGAGGGACCGGCCGGGGGCGTCACTCCGAAAACACTCAAACCAAACTAACTACATGGAAACTTCGACAAACGCCGCCCTGCCGGTTCCTCTCCCACGCCTTGTTCTGCGCTCTTATTCGCGGGAGTGTGATGGTGATCGCGAGCGGATGCTGGAAATGGCCCTCCGTGACCTGTGGCGGAACTATCCCGAATGGCCCTCGACGTTCGGCCCATGCCACAACCCGGACTGCGACGGCTCCGGGCGAGGTTCTGGATTGTGCGCGAAATGCGTGACGGAGTGCATCGCGGAAATCGTCGGCATGAATGGACCTGCCGAAGCAATGCGCCGCGCCGTCGAGGATGCACGGCGAACGGCTAGCAAACTCCGCGAAATGGTTTCTCCGCAGAACAGTTGATTCACAAGAAAAGTTTCGTCCCTAAATCCAAAAACCATGAAAACCAGCGAAGCAATCCAAGAGTTGAAATCGGTGATGCGCCGGGACCGTTACTCGCGCAAGACCTTTGAGTCCTATGCGGGATGGCTGGAGCGCTATTTCGCATGGGCGGGGATGGAAATGAGGGAGGGGAGATCCTATCAGGACGGGGCGGGCGCGGTGGATCATGAGGCGCGGGTGACGGCCTTTCTGAGCCATCTCGCTCCAAACGTGGGTGCCTCGACCCAGAATCAATGCCTCTGCGCCCTGGTGCTGATCCACCGGGAGGTTTTCGGCAAGCCGCTGGGAACGCTGCCGGAATGGGCTTCCGCCAAACGCCCGAAGCGGTTGCCGGAGTGGGTGACTCCCCGCGAATCTATCTGCACTGCCTGCCCCGGCTCGAGGAGAGGTTGATTTCGCCCCTGGATGCCGTGCAGAACATCACGCCGATCCGCCGATCCGCATGAGCAAGACCGGTTTCAAATCCCCCTTTCCCTACCCGCTCCGGATCGGCGCGCTCGACGCGTTCTGCCATCCGGCGTGCGGGCACCCGCTTTGTGCGCCGCATGTTTCCGGTGCTGGCCGGGAAAGCGCGGTGCTGGCCGGCAACGGTTACCTCGCCATCCGCGTGTCGCGCGGGCTGTGGATGGATTCGGACTTCGATCCGCCGCCGCCCGGATTCGTGCGGCGCATGGCCACGCTGCCATGGGCTCGTGTTGCCACTCTCCCTCCGGACGGCTGGCGGCCCATGGCCGACATTCGCGGCCACCTGTTCCGCCAGGCCGCGATCTCGCCGTGGCTCAACAGCCGCGTGGCCCCATCGCCGGTCTGGGTCGTCGCGGAGACCCACCGGGTGCGGCTCCACCATCTCCAGCTCGTTTCCCGGCTGCCGCGCTGCGAGGTCTGGTGTGGCGAGGCGGGCCGGAAGGAACCGCTCTTTTTCCGCTTCTCGTCCGGGGCGGGCGTCATTGCATGGGACGAGACTCTCCACGATCCGCGCCGCGCCCCGTCCACCGCATTCTCCGTCTTCAATCCCCGCCGCTGCCCCCTTTCCGGGCAGCGCCTCGCAAGCTGATCCATCCGCCATGTCCCTGTCCGCCACGTCCTACGTCATCAAGCGCAGTTTCGGAAATCAGATCCGAAAGCTTATCATGATTGTGATCGCCGATTTCACGGGCGACGACACCGGCACGGCCTGGGCGGCCATCGACACGCTCGCGCACCGCGCGGAGTGTTCGCGCCGCAGCGTCCAAGCCCACCTCGATGAGTTGGAGGCCGCGGGCGACCTCGTCATATATCGCAACGGCGGGCCTGGGGGCACCCACCGCTTCCGGATTCTTTTTAAAAATTCCGGAGGGGATTTTCCTCGTCCGTGGGGGGGTGCAAATGACGGCGCACCATCTGCACCCCCGTGCAAACGGCGTACCGTCAAACCGCCCGCAGGGGGTGCAGATGGCGCGCCGCCATTTGCACCCAAGACGGGGAAAACGGGGATGAACGGGGAAAACACTCCCCCCCTGCCCCCTCACGAGGGGGGGGAAGCGGGAGCGGACGCCGCGCTCGTTTCCGAATGCAAGCTGCTGCGCCGGAAGTGGCAGGCCAGCCCCCATCTGAGTCGCAGGGAGGCCCGCCACTTCGGTGCCAACCGCGCCATGCTGGCCGGTTTCTGCCTGGCTGACTGGAAGTTGCTGCGCCGCTTCATGGCGGCCGCGCTGCCGCCCGGCGCGCCGTATTTCCGGCCGGACCTGCTCTGGAAATTCCTCGAAAACCCCGGCGCGCTGCTCGGCGACGCCCGCCACTGGGACGAGAGGCAGCGGCCTCGCGCGGCGCCAACCTCCGCCCCGCCCGTCGCCTGGGCGGCCGCCCCGCCGATGACGCGCGCGGAAATCGCCGAAATCCTCAATCCGGGAAAACCATGAAAATCAAACCAATCATCGCGGACCCGCTGGGTCTTGACCGTTCGGGAGTCGCCACCATGCGCCAGGCCGCCGTTTTCATCCACCTCGGCCGCTGCGGGATTCTGGGAACGTCGATCCCCTCGATGGCAAAAGCGCTGGCGATGCCGCCGTCCACCGTCTGCGCCATCATCGGGACACTCCGGGAGCTGAAGCTTGTCACCGACTACGGCCGTTCCAACGGCCAGGGCCGCGCCCGGAAGTATGTGGTGACGGTGGCCGGCTGGAAGGTGCTCACCACTCCCCCGAACCTGTCCATGTTCCAGCCGCAGATGGCGCTCTCCGAGGTGGGCCGGCATGGCTAACAATCACCCGAGTCAACTTTAATGCCGCCGGACCACCCGCACCCAGAATTCCCCTTTATGGCTGCCCTTGCGCCGCAGCAGGTAAGGAAACCCCCGCCCGCGCCGAACTCGAGCGCCGTGACTTATACGTTGGGCGTTTGCCGCGCCCTGCACCGCGAAAAGCTACACCACACGCTTTACAACGTGTTGCTGAGCGTGGCGCGGGCACAGGTATGGGACCGGCGGGCCACGGTTTCCGGGATTGCCGGGGACACGGGGGTGACGACCAGGGCGATACACATTATTTTATTCAAGAGCCCGGAGCTTTTCGAGACGCCGCCGAAGGAGGTCCGCAAGATTGGGTCGCCCATAGATGTCCGGCTTTCCGCCGAGGGGGTGGCCCTGCTGTGGCGGATCAGAAAACACATCAACCTCTATGTCAAAGCATCAGGAATCTGAGATCCGTGTGCCTGGCGATCCCCGGCAGCGGCTGTTTGCGGATTTTGTTTTTTCCGGGGTGGACTCGTCGGAGGCTTACAGGAGGGCGGGTTACAAGGCCAAAACGCCCGGGGCGAAAGCGGCCTGCGCGTCGAGGCTGCTAAAAAGCGCTAAGGTTTCGGCTTATCTTGAGGATTTGAACCGCTTGGCCGCGAAGGGTGCCGTAAAGACGAAGCATGAGGTTATGGAATGGCTTTCCCGCGTGCTGGAGGCGGACCCGACGCGGCGGGACTGCGATCCGGCCCTGATGCAGGAATGTGTTCGCGAGGAGATTGGAGACGCGGTGGCGGTGACGCGAATCAAGCTGGTTTCGAAAATGGAGGCGGTGAAGGAACTGGCGAAAATGCTGGCATGGTATGAAGCGGCGAAACTGGAGGTTTCCGCCACGGACGAACTGGCGGAGGCGCTGGCGAAAATGCGCAACACGGATTGAAGGTCCCGCCGGTCAAGCCGTTGAAGATTTCGTCACAGTGGTGGCGGCTGTGCCATATTTACACGATCCGAGACAAGCATGGCAGGCTTGTGCCCTTCCGGCCGAATCATGAGCAGGCGGCGTATTACTTGGCGCGGCACACGTTCAACCACATCGGCAAGGCGCGGCAACTTGGGTTCTCGACGTTTGAAAAAATCATCGATTTGGACAACCTTTTGTTTCCATCCGGCGATTCCGTGCTGCCGCCCTCGCCAGACGGGATCAGCGTGGGGCACATTGATTTCACCCTGCCGGACGCGAAAAAAAAGCTGCGCATCGTGCGCGAGGCCTACGAGCACATGAGCAACCCGGATCTGCACCCGGAAACCGCGGCGCTTGGAAAGGGCATAAAGGCGGCGGTGCGGCTGCGTTTTTCGGCGGAAAGCGTGGTGGGCTCGAATGGCAGCACGATGTGGATAGGAACTTCCCTGAGGGGTAGCACGCCGCAGAGGCTGGATATTTCGGAGCTTGGGAAAATCGCATACTTCCACCCGGGCAAGGCGGAGGAGATCCGGGCCGGCGCGCTGAACACCATCGCGCCCGGGAACGTGGCGAACATCGAGAGCACCCATGAGGGCGGCGAGGCCGGGCTGCACTACGAGCTGATGAGCGTGGCGATGGAGGCGGACCCGAAGTCCATCACGCCGGTGGATTTCAAGTTTCATTTTTTCCCGTGGTATGGATGCCCTGATTACAATATCCACGCCCCGCATGTGCCGATCCGGCCGGAGATTTCGGATTACTTCGCGCGGGTGAGCGCGGCGACGGGCCGGAGGTTTTCCCATGCCCAGATGCTGTGGTACGACCGTACGGAGAAAAAACAGCGGTATGCGATGAAAAAGGAATTCCCCACAACGCCGGGCGAGATGTTCGAAGCAATCAACCAATTTGCGATTTACGGGACGGAGATGGCGGACCTGATGGCGGCGGGGAGGTTTTTGGACTTCGGGCTGTATCGGGAGCAGCCGGTTTTCACGTTCTGGGACATAGGCATGAGCGACACCACGGCGGTGTGGCTCATCCAGCCGACCGAGAGGTTCCACCTGGTGCTTGACCATTACGAGCACAACGGGGTTTCGGCCGGCTATCACGCGGATGTCATGCGCCAATGGGAACAGAAATGGCGGAAGACGATCGCCTCGCATGTCCTGCCGCACGACGCTGACAACAAATCGCCGGGGAGCGGGAGGAGTTTCCGGGACGAACTGAGACTCGCGGGGCTGGCAAATACGCGTGTGGTGCCCCGCACGCCGGATATTTGGATCGGCATCGGCCACGTGCGGGATGTGCTGCCGCACTGCTGGTTCCACCAATCCAACTGCGACAGGCCGCGCGAGGTGGACGGGGTGAAGCTGGCCAGCGGCGTGGCCTGCCTGAAAGGCTACCACAAGGAAATCACCCCGGCCAACAAGCGGCTGCGCGAGATGCCTGCGCACGACCAGTTTTCACACTCCGCGGACGCGTTTCGGACATTTGCGGAGGCCTGGCGGCTGCGGATGATTGATGACGGCGGCGGCGGCAGCGCGGCGAAGCCGCGGGCGGTGGGTGGAGTGAAACCGCAAGCAAGGGCGAGGAAATGAACGCGTATTGCCGGGCCTGGGACGCCTACCACGCGCACGGGGAGCCTACCTGGGCTTTCCATGAGGTGCTGGCGGAGCATTTGCGGCGCGGCGCGGTGGTTGTGGCGGAGGACGGTTTCGTGCTGGCACGGCGGGTTGCGGCGGGGGATTCCGACGAAGAGCACCTTTCCCCGCTTCACTCCCGCGCGGACGGGAATTGTTGGATGGTGTGGCTTGCCGCCGGGAGTCTGCCGGTGCTGCTCCGGTTTCTCGAAACCCATCCGCTGCCGTGGGTGAGTTTCACGCGGAGGGGCAAGAACAGGGTCCGGCGTGTGGAAACCGCAAATTTGTTCCGCCATGTCCACGCCGAAAGCACCGAAGCCGAAGCCGCCGCCGGCGCCGCCGCCGCCCGTGTCGGGCACGGGGCCGGAAAAGACGGCGGCGGAACTGGAGGCCCGGCGGAAAACGGGCAGGCGGTATGATTTTTCCAACACCATCCTTGCCCCGGCGGGAACGGGAAAAACCACGCTCGGATGATGTCGAAAGAACTCGCGCAACGGGTGATCCGTGTGGCCGCCTCGCTCGAGGCGCTGCGGATGCCGCATGAAAGCGTGTGGGATGACTTGGGGACGATTTGTTTTCCGAGGCACGGGGCGCTGGCGAATGCCCGTTACCCCATGACGGCCGCGCCGGGAGCGGATAGGGGAAGAATCGCGCAGAATTTCGACGGCACCGCCATGCGCTCATGCGACACGCTGGCGACCGGCCAGGCCAGCCGCATAACGCCGATGGGCGCGCGGTGGTTCGTGCTGCGGCCTCCGGCGCGGCTCAAGGACAACCAGGCGGCACTGAATTGGTATGCACGGTGCGGCGAGATCATGGAAAGTTTCCTGGCCGCGTCGAATTTCTATAACCGGGCGTTTCAGTGCTACCAATATCGCGGAGGGCATGGAATCGCGGCGATGGAAACGAGCGCCGGAGCAAACGGGCGCGGGCTGCATTTCTCGGTGATGCCTACGGGCACGTATTCCATCGCGGAAAACTCCCTTGACGAGGTCGATACGATCTACCGCCGCCGTCTGTGGACGCCTCACCAGGCGATGGAGGCTTTTGACGGCAATGTGCCGGAATGTGTCCGTAAAAAATACGACTGTCCAGCGACCCGCCACAACCCGAGTGAAGAGGTCATTTGGGCGGTGGAGCCGCGCACCGGGCGCGATCCGACGAAGCGGGACGCGGCAAACAAGCCGGTGGCCTCGATCCACGTACACGTGTCCACTGAAACGGTTTTGAGGGAGAGCGGGTTTGACAGCAACCCGGTGGCGGTCTCCCGTTGGGCCTGCGATCCTCGCTCGCCGTATGGCTGGGGTCCGGGCGACTACGCGCTGCCGGAGGCGGCGCAGGCGAATTTCCAGGAGCAGATGCTGGATGTGCTGGCGGAAACGGCTGCTTTCCCGCGAGTGCTGTATCCGGCGGGAATGAAAGACGAGTTGGATTTCGCTGCCATGGGGCTGACTCCGTTCGACCCTCAGGGCGGGGAAAACGCGCGTCCACAGGAATGGCTGACAGGCGGCCGGTATGACATCGGAAAGGATCGCGCGGCGGACAAGCGGGCGTCCATCGAGGCGGCGTTTTTCGTTGAGCTTTTCCGCGCCGTGTCACGGCTGCCGAGGGATGTGACGGCCACGCAGGTTTCGGCCCTGGTTTCCGAGAGCCGGGAGCTTTTCCATCCGATTTTCGCCAGCATGACGCGTGAATGGACCACCCCGACGCTGCGCCGGGCGTGGCAACTGCTCATGCTTCAGGGCGAGATGCCGCCGCCGCCGGCCAGTGTGCTGGAAGAGGACGATTTGAGCGCGTTCATCGCCAGCCCGGACGTGGAATACGTGTCTTCCATGGCGTTGGCCCTCGAGCAAGGCCACCTGGGCAAGCTCAACAACATCCTCGCCACCCTCGCCCCGCTGGCTCAAGTTGATCCGAACTGGCTCCGGGTCCTGAACCCGGAAACCATCGTGCCGCATCTGGTCCGCGCCGAAGGGCTGCCGGTGATCATGCTCCGCACGCCGGAGCAACTCGCCGAGCTGGCGCAGGCCGAGGACGCCGCCGCCGCCGCGCAACAGGCCGCCGAAGCCACCCTGGCGGTGCGCAATCTCGGCGGCCTGCAGGAAACCCGCCAGGCCGCCGAGATGCTTGGCATGTGATTTACCAACCAACCCGCCCACGTGAATGACCACCCCGCGCAAAACGAAAAGAACGCCGAAATCGCCGCCCGCCGAAGGGAATACTTCGATGCCCTCAGGCACACCTTCGGGGCCGTCGCGGGCAAGCTCGTCCTCCGGCAGCTTCATGCCGCCGCCGCCACCCATGCCCCCGCCTACACCCCCGGCGGAAACATACACGACGCCCTCTATCGGGACGGCAGGAAAAGCATCGTCCTCGAAATCGAGGCAAACCTCCGCGCCGCCGAAGCCGAGTTCGGAAAAGCCGAGCCCGCCGACAAGCCCAAGGCCACCGGCCGCCGGACCACTCGGCGGAAAGGCGGCTGATTGTTTCTCCCACTCGGCCGCGCACGATGACGATGCCGAGTTCCTGCGCCGCTACGCCGGCCAGCCGGCGCGCGTGGCCTTCATGCTTGAATTCCACGCCGGAGATCCAAGCACCGATGCCGCCCGCGAGCGGCTGAAACGACTCACCAAGTAACTAACCCCGCACCAACCCGGCCCATGAGCACCGAAGCACCGGCGGCACCAGCCGCGCCATCCATCACGCCCGCCACTCCGGCGGCTCCATCCACGTCACCGCCGGCGGACACCCCGTCCTCCCCATCCGCCCCGCTGATCGGAGCGGACGGCAGCCTTGGCGAGAACTGGTTTACCGCCTTGGGAGACGAATTCGCCCCGCACGCGGCGGACCTCGGGAAATACAAAAATCTGCGGGATCTGGTCTCGCAATACCGGTTTTTCCAGAAAAACGGTGTGGAGTATCCCGGGGCGGACGCTCCCGCCGCCGCGGTCGATCGTTTCCGGCAAATCGCCGGAGTGCCGCAAGATCCTGCGGGTTACGGCCTGACGGCGGAGGCGATGAAGCTGCCGGAGGACATGACGTTCGACAGCGAGCTGGCCCAGGTCATCTCCGGTGTGGCGCACGCCCACCACACGCCGCCGGCCGCACTGATGGCCATCGCCGGGAAGTTCAACGAAGTGCTCGCCGCCCGCACCGAAGCAGCGCGGCAGGAAACCGCCAGGGGGCGGGAAGCGGCCAAGGCCGCGCTGATCGACACGTGGAAGGGCGATTTCCAGGCCAACGCCTCCACGGTGCGTCACTTGGCCGGGCAACTCGCGCAGCAGGCGGGCATCGCCCCGGACGACCCCATGATGGCCGGCTTCATGGAAAACATTTCCACCCAGCCCGCGCTGGCCAGGATGATGCACGCCATGAGCAAGCTCATCGCGGAGGACAATGTGACGGCTCCGGGCGGATTCGGCAGCCTCAAGAGCCCTGCACAACAGCTTGAGGACATCAAGGCCGGCCGCGATCCGGTGTGGAGTCCGCGCATGACCTCGAAGGACGAGCGGGAACGACTGGCCGCCTACGAGCACATGAAAGGCCTGCGCGAGAAGGCGGGCCAATAGCGCTCTCCTCCGCCGGGTGCCCGCGGCCGCGCCCTTTTCCGGGGGCGCGGCCTTTTGTTTCAGCCGTCTTTCGTCGCTTCACTCCGGCGGGGGGCGGTTTTTGACGCATCATGCGCACGCTACCCGAGAGCGACAGATTACCCGTGATGGGCCTGTCCGCGCGAGGCAGCCCGGTCCCGGAAGGGATAAGGCCACCGACCCGCCACGCGGACTATCGAGTGCCGGACCACCAAACCACGGCCACGTCGTGGGCTCGCATCCGATCCACTCCAACAACCCCATCATATCATGTACGACATCCCCACCGCGTTCCGGGACCAGTTCTCGGATTCCTTCCGCGATGTGGTCCAACAAAAGGACTCGCGACTCATGCAGACCGTTCAGGTCGCCCGCGGCCTGGCCGGCATCTCCAAGGAAATCAATTTCATCGGCCAGCTTGAGGACGAGGAAATCACCGGCCAGCGTTTCAAGAAGGTCACCGTCTCCGAGATCGAGGTGAACGGCCGGTTCTATTTCCCGCGCGAGTTTCAGGCCAAGCACTTCGAATCGTCCTTTGACGAGAAGAAGCTCGCCCCGCGCATCCTCGGCTCCGGCCAGATTATCACTGCCATGCAACGCGCGTATCTGCGCCGCTGCGATGTGGTCATCATGGAAAACCTGTTGGGCACCGCCCATGTGGGTTCCCACGGCGCCACCACTCCCACCGCGCTTCCGGGCGGGCAGATCGTGCCGGTGGACTACGTGGCCAGCGGGTCCGACGCGGATTCCAGCCTCACCGCCTCCAAACTCATCGAGGCCAAGCGCATCCTGCAGTCCAACGAGGCGTGGAATTCCGATGTGGCGGCCATGGGCGAGAAGCTGTTCTGCGTGATCGACGCGGACATCGAGGCCAAGCTCCGCCACGCGGCCAACCTCGCCAGCGGGGATCGCCTTTACTCCAACGACTTCGGCGGTCCGCCCGTTTATGACGAGCGCGGTTTTCTCACCCGCTGGGGAGCCGTCCACTTCGTGGTGTATGAGGGTCTGCTCACCGCCACTGTCACCGGGGCCTCGGGCAATGTCAGCGCCAAGAAGGTTTCGTTCCACGTCTCCAGCGCCGCCGAGTTCGGCGTGTGGGCCGACAACCAGGCCACGGTGGACCGCCGCCCTGACCTGTCCAACGCCATCCAGTTCCTCGCGCAATGCAGCATCGGCTGCGGGCGCGAACAGGAGGAAAAAGTGGTCCAGATCAATTGCCTCACCGCATAAGCCAGCCATGGGCGGGGGCCGGTTCGCGCCGGTCCCCGCCTCCATCCACACCGATCACACCCAACGAACCACCATCATGGCCAATACCAATTCCACCCTCAAGACCGCGGCGGCGACCGTGAAAACCTCCCCGCGCGCCACCATCCGCGGCGCGGACATCGGCGGCATCATGCTCTTCGCCCGCGGCAAGGTCACCTGCCCCGCCACCCCCACCGTGAACGACACGCTCACGCTGCTGGACGCCTCGCAGATACCTCCGGGAGCCATTTTCGAGCCGGCCGCCTCCTGGGTCTATTGCGAGACCGATCCTGGCACCGCACTCAATCTGGACATCGGTTTTCCCTCCAATCCGGATGCCATCGCGGACAACCTCGCCCTCACCGTGGCGGGCCATGTCGGCCTTGCCGCCGGCGGCACCATGCCGCTGGCCATCTCCGCCCCCGCGCCCGCCAGCGGCAAGGAGGACATCCTCGCCACCGTCGTCACCAGCACCGCCGTGGTCCAGACCGTCATCCAGTTCTGCCTCGCCTACCGCGTGTGCGCGTGATCCACCGCAGGCACCCGCGTGGACTTTGACCCATGCCACAGCCATGCCGCTCGCCGATCTGAACGCCGTTTGCAATCTGGCGCTGGACCTCCTTGGCGAGCCGTATCTTGGCGACTACCTGACCGACACCACGACGGCGGCGGCCGCGTGCCGGCAGCATCTCGGCCCGTGTGTGGAAACGGTGCTTGAGGGGCATGTCTGGAGTTTTGCCACAAGGTGCAGCCGTCTCACGGCTGTTCCGGTGGCCAGCACGACCGCCAGCCTCACCACCGGTTCCACAGCCGGGGACTCCGCCCTTGTCTGGACCGCCGCGGCCGCCGGACCCGCGGGGAACGAAATCTCGGTCACCATCGCCGCGGCTGATCCCTTGGCGGTTTCCGTGGCGGTTTCCACCGCCGCAAAAGGCAAAAGCATCATCATTACTCCGCCCGGGCGGCCGGGCACATACACCGTAACCGGCTCTCTCGGTCCAAACGCGACCGGGCCAGTATCCAACGTGGCCGTTCCGCGGCCGTCCACCCATCCGGGGACGCCTCAATGGTCGAGCGATGGTGAGGGCTCCCACCCCGCCACCGGGGAGTGGAAAACCCTGTATGTCGGCTGGATGGTTGCTCCGGCAACGGCCAGCCTGGAGGAAATCGCGCCAAAGGCGAATTACCACGCTTCCGGGAATGTTTCCCTTGGCTCCCTTGTTACGACCAGAAGCGCCGGCGGCACCCTTTCTTCGTATGTGCTTTTCGAGGCTGCCGGCTTGACCAAATGGATCAGGCTCGGTGACGGTTATGATGATCGCGGGGAAACCGAAATCGAGGAAGACACATGGCTGTGGATCAATCCAAAGGCGGCCGGAACGAATTGGAAGGGCGGCCTGGGCGCACAATGGTTCGCCTCCGGGGACACCGACTGGGCGCATATTCTGGAATACCGCGTCGACGCCGCCATCACAGGAGCTTGGCGCGGCGTGGGGAAAAACCCGGAAGCCTCCTCCTGGACCCCGTTTTCTCCGGCCACCGGAACACCATCGTTCGAGGCGTTTGTGGCGGACAGCGCCGCAGATGTGAGAGATGAGGTTCTTTTGAACAGCAGCGCTTCCGGGCTGCTCACCGTATCCTTGCCGGCTGGCACGACCGGATCCGGCCGGGTTACGCCCGTGTCCGCGACATACCTTGCCGGCGGATCGTCAACGTCGTCCGTCTTTGCCCCCGCCTTCGGCAGCGCCTTCAACCTGCCGGACGATTGCCTGCGCGTGATCAAGCTGGACGGCGACGATCCGGACCGGCCGCAAAACCGCTGGGAAATCCTCGGCCGCAACCTGCTACTGCACGAGGGCAACGCGGAGGCACCGGTGATCCACTACATCACGATGGACCCGCCGGTGGACGAGTGGCCAACCACTTTCACGGATGCGGTGGCCTGGCTGCTGGCCTCGCGCCTGGCGCCGAAGCTTGCCCAGGACGAGACCCTGGCCAACGGGTTTTTCCAGAAGCACGAAATCGCGCTGGGCAAGGCGCGGAGCAAGGACGCGCGGGAAACCAGGTCGAGGGAAAACCACGGCCCGCGCCAGCTTGCCGCCCGCTCCGGCCTGGTGAACGCCCGTTACGGAAACAGCCGCCCGCCCTATTGATCCCATGCACCAGCCGCTGCTTTCATTTTCCGGTGGAGAGGTCACTCCCTATTTGCGCCACCGGGTCGATTTCGAGAAAACCGCCTCGTCATGCGAGCGGATGCGCAATTTTTTGCCACTGCCCTATGGCGGCGCGGTGAAGCGTCCGGGCCTGGTGAGCCTGCGCAGTACCGGCAGCGCCCCGTCCAACAACCAGCGCTTGTTGCCCTTCGTGGCGAGCACCGGTGACAGGTATCTGCTGCATTTTTCGTCCGGCGCGCTCCGGGTTTACGGCCCGGACGGCACACTGAAGGATACGGTGGCTTTCATGGCCGGCCACTCGTGGCCGCAAGGCCCGTGGGAGGATGGCATCCGGGCAATCCACTACGTGCAAATAAACGACGTGGCATTCCTGACACACCCGGGCACCTTTCCGCTCCGGGTATCGCGCGTTTCGGACACCGAGTGGCGCTTGCGGTTCATCCCTTTCACCCGCGCGCCGATGCTCGACGAGAATACCAACAAGGCCAAAACCTTCACGGTGGCCAGCAACCCGGTGGCCCCTGACTGGGCGAGCGGAGAAGGCTACGGGGAGGACGACGTGGTGTTCACGACCTGCGAATGGAAATGCACGGCCGGCCACACGGCCGGCGCCGGCAACAAGCCCGGGCAAGGCAACGATTGGCGGGATTACTGGCAGCGCATGTTCTACAAGGAGGGCGATCCGGTGACGCTGCTGGCGGACGACCGCGAGCAGGTCGCGTGGAGTTACCTGTACCGCAGCTATAAACAGGGGCAATTTGCATATGCCGGCCTAGCCGAAGAATGGATTGATTGGTATCCAACGTTCCGGTGCGTTCAGGATCACACGGAAACGGCGTCCAGCGGGCTTTCCAGCATTGAAAACTGGGAAGAAGTGGAGGGGTGGCACTATGCCTACTGGAATGTGGGAGACTTGGTTTTCTCTTGGGAGGAAGATTTCGTTTACCGGTGTATCCAGAACCATACTTCCAGCCCATCCGGGCAGAACAGGCCGGGAGTGGCGGCGAATTGGGGGGATTTTTGGGAAATCGACGGCGTGTTCTCCAAGCCGGTAATAAAGTGGTATCGCTCCTCCCAATACCAAGCGGGTGAAAAGGTATCCCGGCGCGGACGGGTTTATGAATGTCTGGTTACTCACCAGCCGGCAGCGGCGAATGTCCCCGGCCAGGGCGCGGCGTGGGAGGATTACTGGGTGGAGATTTCCCGCATGGTGGAGGGGTTCGGGTATGGGAATTTCTCGCCCGGGCAGTATTTCCGGATCTCGCCCGAACGGGACAATCAGGATTTCCAGTTGGACATCAAGGCGGGGAAGTCGCTCGGCACCGGGCAAAGCGCGGTGACGGAACATATTGCCGTGCAAGGGCGATGGAACTTTTTCACTTACGGCACCTGGTGGGGCACCTTTCGTCTCCAGCGCTCGATAAACAACGGGAAGAGTTGGAACACCATCAGATCGTGGCAAGCCAACGGGGACAGGAACATTGCTGATTCCGGCGAGGAGGATTCGCCGGTGTTGCTGCGGCTCCGATTCACCAAGGAGGATGGAGGCAGCACGGAGAATGGCGCTTACGACGCGAATTCGCCGCCGCGCGGCGTGCTCATTCCCGCGAGCGAATTCATCACCGGATACTGTCTCATGGATGCCTACGTGAGCGCGGACGAAATGACCGGCGTGGCGAAAACGGCCATGCTGTCCGGGAACACCTACCGCTGGGCCGAGGGCGCGTTCAATTCGAGGGACGGCTTCCCGCGCGCGATTGCGCTGCACGAATCCCGTCTGGTGTTTGCCTCGACAGCGCGCAATCCGGTGAGTCTCTGGTTTTCCCAGGTGGAGGATTTCACGAACTTCGAAACCGGCACGGACGCGTCCGAAGGGATCTTCGCCACGCTCGCGCTTTCCAACGCCTCGCCGATCCGCTGGCTGGCCTCCCAGCGCCGGCTGTTCATCGGCACCGCGCTTGGCGAGTGGGTGTGCGGGTCCGAAACGTCGGACTCGCCGCTGACTCCCACCAATTTCATGGCCCGGCAATACGCCGGCTACGGATCTCACGCCATGCAACCGCTCATTGCGCTGGACGCGACGTTTTTCGCTGAGCGGCGCGGCACGCGGCTGCGGGAACTGGCGTATTTCTCGGAGCGGGAAAGCTACGACGCGGCGGACCTTTCCATGGTGGCGGAACATCTGTTCCGGGACGGCATCGCCTCCATGGCGTGGCAGCAGACGCGCGAGCCGACGCTGTGGGTGGTCACGCGCGGCGGCGCGCTGCTGGCGCTGTCCTACAACCGGCAACAGCGCATCCAGGCCTGGAGCAGGCACGACACGCCGCCCGGTGCGTTTGCGGACGTGGCGGTGATCCCTTCGGACGATGGGGATGACGAGGTGTTTTTCCTGGTCAACCGGACAAACACCACCCTGGAGAGGTTTCCCCAGCACTGGCTTGCCGCCATTGAGGGCAACGCATCTCCGGTGGTCCGGGACACTTCCTCGAACTTGCCCATCACGGGGGAATTGTGGAGCCTACCCATCGATCTTTCCGCAAACGACGGCACCACCCAGGCCCGGCGCAAACGCATCCACAAGTTCAGCCTCTCGCTCTACCGTAGCGCCGGCGGGTTTGCGTGGAACCGGAACCCGGCAATGGCGCAACGGATTGGCGACGGCACGACCATTGCCACCGGATGGGTGGATGTGGTGCCGGACGCCGGCCATGAGGACGACGTGCAGTTCCACCTCATCCACAACGACGCCGCGCCATTTATCCTGCGCGCCGCCACGGTGCGCCTGAAGGTGACCGAGCGATGAAGTCCGCCTTTCTCCGCTTCGCGGGAAGCCCACGGAAAAACCTGCCATCCTTCGCTCATGATCTCCATCCGCCCCGTCGTTCTGGGTTGCGACGGCCGGGTCTCCCCCGAGGACCACGGCCTCGTGAGTCCTTGGTGGGAGGCCCGGGGCGGAGTCCCGCCCACGCGGGACATGCTGCCCGGCTGCGGCGCCCTGGCTTTCCTCCGCACCCGGCCGATGGCATGCGCCTTCATGTATCTTGACGCCACCGGCTCTGGCGTGGCGTGGCTTTCGTGGCTGGCCAGCAACCCCCGGGCACCGGTCCGCGCCGCCGGCAGCGCCATCGGAATCCTGATTGATTTCCTGCTGCGCCACGCCCGCAGCCTCAACTATTGGCTGGTGAATGCCACCTACTGCCAGCCATCGCTCATCCGCCACCTGAAACGAGGCGGATTCCGGGCCGGAGACACCGGCATGACGCAACTTTTCAAAGCACTCGACTGATCGACTGAACACCATGGGACTCGGAGCCGTCGGATTGTTTGGAGGACTCGCCGCCACCGGCTTACAGCTCTATGGCCAGCACCAGCAGGCCAAGGCGGAGGAGCAGGCGGCGGAGTATAACAACGGTCTCGCCCGGGCCGAGGCGCGGAACCGCGAACTGGAAACCGCGGAGGGCGTCTCGCGCCAGCGGCAACGCAATGCCTCCGCGCTCTCCCAACTCTCCGCCAACCTCGCCCGCTCCGGTGTGCGCGCCGCCAGCGGCTCCGCACTCGACATCTATGCCGAGGCCGCCGGGCGGCTGGAAATCGACATCGCCGACGCCGCCCGCGCCTCCGCCATGGAGGCGGAAAGCCTCCGAGCCAAGGGCCGCATGGGCCTGTGGGAGGCGGACCGGATGAAAGCCGCCGCCCGCCTGGGCATGTTCGGCACCGCCCTGCAAGGCGTCACTTCCGCCTTCGGCCAATACCGCGAGGGCAGCTATCATGGCGTGAACTACCGCATCGGCGGGTAATCCCCTCAAACCATGATCCGCCTTCCCGACATCCCCGGACTCCGGCAAACCGCCATCAACGCGCCCGGCGTTTCCGCCAGGGCACTGGCCGCGCCCGCCATCGCCCTTGACGGCCTGGCGCAATCCATCGGCAGAGTCTCGGAACAATTCCACGCCCGGGCCGTGCAGGTCCAGAAGCTGGAAAACGCCCGTGTCGAGAGCGAGCGGCGCACGCAACTGGCGGAGTCCTACGCGCAACTCCAGCGCGAACTGGAAACCGATCCCGATCCGCAGTCCCACCTGGATCGCACCATGGCGTTCCTCCAGCAGTCCAAGGGGCTGATGGAGGATCCGTCACTGCCGCCGGCCGCGCGTGATTCCCTGCGCATGCACTTCGACAGCTTTGCCAGCCAAGCCCGGATCCGTTCCGGGGAAATCTCCTCCCGTCTCGCCATCAAACGCGCCTTCCTCGCCGCGGAAAACGAAGTGGGGGCCGCCGTGGCCGCCAATGACGAGGCCGGGGCCATGGCCGCGATTGACCGTATGCTGGCCAGCGGCGCCGTCCTGCCCGAGGAGGCCGACGCGCAGCGGACCAAGGTTAAAACCACCCTGCGCCACAACCGCATGGTGGAGGAAATCAAAGCCGATCCGCTCGGTGCCGAAAAACGGCTTGCCGACCCCCGGCACGTGAAAGACCTTTCCCCGGAGCAACTCCATTCCCTTCAAACTTATGCGGAAAGGGAAGCCAACCGGTACCGCGCGGACTTCGTGGACGAACTTACCATCGCCGGCGTCACCCCCACTGCGGACGAACTGGCGGCGATGGAGGCATTTGGCAAGATCGACAAGTCCACCCACGCCCGCTGGTTGACGAAGATCCGCGCGGCGGCGGTGCCGGTGATGGACCCGGCGATTTATGAGGAAACCTATGGCCAGATCATGTCCTATGACCCGGCCAAAGATCCCAGCGGGCGGGTCGAGGCGCAATTGCGCGCCTGGGTGGCCAGCCAGCCATTGCCGGAGGCAAGCATCAAGGAACTCAACGAGCGGCTGACGAAGAAGCTAAATCCGGCGGAAGCCAGGAAACCGAAGTCCGTCCACGAATCCGCGTTTGCGAGCAAGATCGCCGCGGATTTCAACCGTGGCGATTGGGGAAAGTTCCGGTTTCCGTTCGATCATGACAACAATCCCTCCACGGCTCCGGTGATGCGTGTCACGCGGGAGGAATACGACAAGGCGTGGCGGCTGCGCGGGATGTTCACGGACCAATGGCGCGCCACGCTGGCAAGCCTGCCGGATGATGCGCCGTTTGAGACGGTGCAAAGCGCTTACGAGGCATTGAAGAAATTCTTCGCGGACAAGAAGCCGGTGCCGGAAATCAAACTTCCGGACAAGCTTCCGCTCGCCATCGACCCGGACAAGGTATATCAGGGGCTTGCCCCGCAAGCGAGTTTCGGCGGCCAGCCGGTGAAGGCGGCGGGCGAAAGCTATCAAGGCGCGGCGGCCACCGTTTTCGGCGGGCCGGACGATCCGAATGACAACGGGCGCAGCGCGCTGGGCGGAAAGACCGGACCGGGCGGGCGCGAAGGCTCTGCCGTTCCGAAAGACCTGCTTTCCGCCAAGTTTCCCGGCAAGGACAAGACGTGGATCGCCGCCAACGTGCGCACGGTGGTTCGCGATCCTCAGGGTGTCATGCACACGCTCAAGGTGGCGGACTTCGGCACGGCGGAATGGGTGTGGAAACGCAACGGGCGCCCGACACTGGATCTCACGGAAGGCGCGGTCAAAGAACTGGGAGGCAAGGTGATCTATCAGAACGGCAGGCTGGCCGGCGTGAAAGGCCTGGATGCCTTGGATTTCGCGGTGGTGTCCATTGATACCGGAGGGCTGTTGGCAGGGCAAGCGTGGGAGGACGTCAAGTCCGCGTGGTTCCGGGTGAACAAGCCGAGGAACCATGAGGCCGCCACCACGTCGCTGGTCGCGCTGCGGGACGCCTGGCATCAGGCGAACGCGGAGGAACCGTTTTCCAACCATGCGGATGAAATGAAACGCGCGGACGCCATCATCGAAGAAAACACCCGGATCGCCGCCGGAAACCACTGATTTGCCATGACCTTCGCCACCACGTTTGACCCCGCCGCGCCGGAAGCGGAAGGAATGGCATGGGGTGCCGGGCTTGCGCTGGCCAATCCGCCGGAGGATTTCGACACTCCCTGGTCGGACGGCAGCACGGCGCGGCAACGCGCAGCTGACACCTACAAGGCGTGGTATGAAACGCGCAAGGCCAAGGGTCTGGCGATCTTTCCGACGATGGAAGAGAAAATCTCGCGCGAACAGAATGCCGGGCTGCGCCATCTTTACAGAGATCTGGACGGCGGATTCAAATCTCCCGGCGCCGCTTACCAAGCGCCAACGCTGACGGAAACCGCGCTGGATGACCAACTCGAGGCCATCATCGGGATGGCGGAAAACGAGCCGGACCCGACCGAGTTCAAGGCTCGTGTCATCAACAATGCGTTTTTCAAGACCATGCTCGGACAGGACATTCCGCCGGAAAGCCTGTCCGCCGTGCGCGACGCTTACGCCAGGCAATACCTCGGCATGACCGGGGACATCACTGACAGGGCGGTGTATGAAGCCATCAAGGGACGTTTCGAGGCGGAGGAAAGCGCCGCGGAAGTGTTCGCCGCCAAACTCTCGGAAACCATTTCCAAGCGGGTGGGCAGCATTGGCAAGCTCGGACCGATCACCGGGCCGACTTGGGACAAACCGACGCCTCAAGGGCAGGTGCCTTCCGACTGGACGCCTCCGCGCGAGAAACAGGATTGGAAACCCACCATCGCGGAGCGCGAGGAACTGCTGGCGCAAATGCCGGCGGAACTGCGCGACGGATACCGCCGACAATGGAACGAGCACATGCGCGAGGTGAACCGCCTGGCGAAGCTCGCCGCGCCGCTGGTCGGGGAAATCACTTCCGTCGTGGAGCGGGCCAAGCGCGAGGAAGACCCGGAAACCGCGGTGCTGTTGCGCATCAACGAGTGGACGGAGAAACTTCCGCGCAACGAAAAGGAACGGTCCATGGTTCTGGCCATGCTCGGCACGTCCATGGCCAACCTGCCGGAAGATGACCGCGGAGCATGGCGGCGCATCCTTGCCGCGGGAGACCGGGGCATATTCCAGGCATGGGAATCCATCTGGCAGGCGGGGGTGGCGGAGGGGCGGCAAATCATCCGCGGATTCCAACACGATCCGAACAGCACGGAGAAATTCAACGATGACCGGCAAGAGCACATGCTGCGGCGGCGCGAACTGCTCGAAACCATCCGCGGCAACGGGCTCAAGCTCGAACAAGCTGCCGATCACTTCTTCACCAAGTCCGCCATCGCCGCCGCGCCATCGGCCTGGATGTTCCCGGCCGCGTTCACGCCTTTGGGGCAAGTGGCCATCCAGCAAAGCATGATGGGGGATTCCATTTACAAGGCCGCGCAGGAAAATCCTGATGTGCCGGAAGGCATGCGGACGAACGCCGCGCTGGTGAGCGGCACGGCGCAGGCGTTCGTGGAAACGATTTCCAACACCTCCGGGGCCAGGATCATGCTCGGCAAGCTGCCGTCCTTTACGCGGGTGCTCAACAAATACGCCGTGGGATCGCCGGTGCTGCGCGGCCTTTATGGCTTCGCGTCCGGGGCCACTGCCACCTCTGGCATCGAATACACGGAAGAAGCGCTTCAAGGCGCCACCGATTTGTTTTTCCAATCGCTGGCCGCCGATCTGTCCGGCCAAAAGCAGGATGTGGGCTGGACCGGCTACTTCGGCAGTTGGCTGGGTGCCGTGAAAGGTGAGGATGGCAAGTGGAAGGCGGAACTCGGCCCGGAGCAAAAACAAACGCTGATGGCCGTGGCCGCCTTCGGGATGGTGGCGGGTGCCGGCGCGTCGTTCAACCATTTCTCCCACGGCTCCGCCATCAGGAACAACAAGGCGTTTCTGCGCGCCAATGGCTTCACCCCGGAGCAAATCCGCGAGGTGGTGACGGAACCGGACGGAGACAAGGCCAGCCAAAAGGCCGCCGCGTTTTTCGATCTCAATCAAGCTGCCGCCGCCGCGGACCCGGAAGTGAAGGCCGGGCAGGACGCGGCCAAGGCCGAATACATTGAAATCCTCAAGGCATCCAACGAAGCGCTGGCCAAGTCCGGACAGCCGTTCGTGGTGAAGGAAAAGAACAGCTTCACCGATGAGGAGGAATTCGTGTTCATTCACCCGGAAACCGGCGTGCGCCAGCCATACGCCACGGCGGATGAGGCATACGGCGCATGGGCGGATTGGCGCGCGGAACTGGCGGAGGATGACATTGCCACCGTTCAGGAAGCGGGTCACGCCGCGTTTCTCGACCATCTGTTGCAAGAGGGTGCCGCCACGGAAGACGTGAATGTGGAAGTTTCGGGCAAGACGGTGACGCCTGGAACGGAAGTGGCGGACGCACAGGTAGCGATGAAGGACGCGGAAAGCGCCGTGCGCAAGGCCATGACACCCGCCCAGGAACGTCAGGCACGCGACAAGGTGGAGGCCGCCAAGACCCGGCTGGAGCACATCACCGCCCGCGTGGAAGTTTTCCTGCTCGATCAGGGGACTGATCCGAAAAACGCCGCGGCGCTCGGGGCCGTCATGGACAAGGTGACGATCAAGGCCAAGTCCTTCGCCACCTACCTGAAAGGCCGGTTGGTCGGCTACACCGTGCAGTTGTTCAACGGCCACCAGGTGCAGGACATCGCGGAGGATTTCGCGGAAACCGCTTTCAAAAAGGCCGTGGACGAGGGCTTTGCCGATCCCGAAATCATTCTCGACAACATCCGCATGTATGAGAATGCCAGCGGAAACCGGGTGATCGCGCCGGGATACGAATACGATCCGGCCAACCCGCTGCCGCTCATCGAAGGCTTTTCCAAGCTCGCCCGCGGCGTGATGATGGGCGAAGTGCGCTCCGGCCTGCTGCCGCCCGAAGTGGCCGCCTGGATCGAAATGCAGACCGCCATGCAGGCCGCCAGCGTGGAAATCGCCAAGTCCGCCGGCGCGGGCATGCAACTGGCGCTTGATGTGAAGACCGCCGGGGAAATCCGCGCCGCCGTGGCCGCCGGACACATGCCCGCCCGCCTGGAGCGACTGCTGAAAGATTCGCTGGGGCTCGACCCGGACGCCATCCACCGCCGCCTGCAAAAGCGCATGGAGGAACAGCTCGCTGCGGAAGCCATGGAAGGATTCCCCGAAGTGGCCGAGACGCTGAAAGGCCGCCTGCCGCACCCGGAGACACTCCGCGCCAACAACCACCCGCTCTACGGCGAGGTCCGCCGCATCTGGGAATCCCTCAAAAAACCCACCAAGCGCCGCACCAAGGACGGCAAGACGGTGGACCGGGTGAACGAGGCGAATGCGTTCTTCCTGCCCGTGGGCACCATGGAGGATCTGGACGATGTGCGCCAATACGCCAACGAGCGCGGCTTCGACTTCGACACCATCACCGACATGCTCGACGCGCTCGACGTGTCCATTTCCTACGGCAAGCCGTTCTATGGCACCGCCAGCGCGGCGGATGAGTCATGGGCCATGTCGGATCGCGTGGCCAAGCCCGGCGAGTTTTCGGAGAATCTTGCGGATGTGGTCAAGAGCACATCGGTCAATGGACTGAAAACCGCCGCGCTGCTGCCCGGGCAATCATTGGTTCCCATGGACGATTCCAAGCCGGGAAAAAACATGGTGTCGCCAGATTTCAAGGCGGCCAAGAAAGGCGGCGACGGCACAAGCAAAGGTGAACTAGACGCCCCGTTCTCCCTCGGGCGCAGCACCG